>NZ_CP058561.1:1562798-1875358 GCF_018141425.1 Vallitalea guaymasensis | reverse complement strand
GGTGGAGAAGGACGAACAAGGATGAAACAATTAAAGTATACCAAATACGATTTAGTTGCATTTATTGTATTGGTAGTTTATATTACCATACTTATCATTCTTTAATTAGTAGGGTAATTATATTAAATGTATATTTTGAAGGGTGAAAATAAATGGGCAATATTATGCTAGTAGTAGCTTACGACGGAACAAAATATTGTGGATGGCAGGTTCAAAAAAATGCAATCACCATTGAACAAAAGATTTATGAAGCTTGTCAGAAATTGTTTTCCCGGGAAATAAAAATAGTCGGTGCAAGCAGAACCGACACAGGTGTTCATGCATTAGGTCAAATTGTTGTATTAAAAGTAGAAACATCAATACCTATAAATAAAATACCTTATGCAATAAATGCTTATTTACCCGAGGATATAGTAATAAGAGATGCAAAATTGGTTACTAGTAGTTTCCATCCAAGATATAATGCAAAAAATAAAACATATGAGTATAAAATATACAACTCTAGATTTCCATTGCCCCAATATAATAGGTATGCTCATTTTTATCATAAATCTTTAGATATAGATAAGATGAAAAAAGCAGCCAGGTATTTTATAGGTGAACATGATTTCAAAGCTTTTTGTTCAACGGGAAGTAGCGTTAAAACTACTGTGAGAGAAATCTATAAATGTGAGGTTACCGTTGAGGATAAAATGATTGTCATCAGTATTAATGGAAATGGCTTTTTATACAATATGGTTAGAATTATTGCAGGAACATTAATAGATGTAGGAAGAGGAAAGATTGAGCCCGATTATATTATAGATATTATAGACTCAAAAGATAGAAGTAAAGCAGGGGCTACTGCTCCAGCAAAAGGATTAACTCTAATAAAGATTAACTATGATTAGATCATGAAAGGAGGAAGTTACTGTGAAACAAAAATTATTATTTGTAATAGCAACGATACTCTGTTTTGGATTATTTACAAGTAGTGTACGAGCAACTGACTCAACCGAGGAATATGATGAGGAAGTATATAAAGAAGAAGTAATACCCGGTAAAGTTATTGCAATTATAAAAGATGAATATGAAACCTTAGAGACATCAGGCGGAGATTACATACAAAAAGTACAAGTATTGAAGGTAAAACTTACTAAAGGTAAAGAAAAAGGTAAGTTAATAGAAGTATACAATACTGTAGACGGCATAATGGCTAATAGTTTTGATGCAAAAGTTGGAGACGAGCTGTATGTTGGTATTGAACGTGATGAAGAAGGAAATATACTGCAAGGTCATATAACCAATGTTAAGAGGGACAAGTATCTAATTTATCTAGTTATAGCATTTATATTATTGACCATTATCGTGGGTGGAATAAAAGGTGTTAAGACACTATTTACATTAGGTATTACTATTATAGGTGTTTATTATATGCTGAGAGGTATAATAAACGGTCAGAATCCAGTTGTTACATCTATAATGGTATCTATTGTAGTAACGATTATAACTATGTTTATTATTGGTGGGTTTAATAAAAAAGCTATAGCGGCTATAGCAGGAACCTTATCAGGTGTCATAATAGCAGGAACAATATCACTTGTAATTGGATATTATGCTAATTTATCTGGACTTGAGACATCAGAGTCACAGATGCTCTTGTACTCTACAGAATCAATGCATCTTGATTTTAAAGGAATATTGTTTGCTAGTATTCTACTAGGTACATTAGGTGCGGTAATGGATGTTTGTATGTCCATATCTTCATCAATAAAAGAGTTAAAAGATAACAATCCTTTAATGACAGTGGGACAACTATTCAAATCAGGCATGAATATAGGTAAAGACGTAATGGGTACTATGTCTAATACCCTTATTTTAGCTTATGCAGGTACATCAATGTGTTTAATGTTGTTATTTATGGTAAATGACATGACCTTAGTAGATATCGTTAATATGGAATTAATCTCCACAGAAATAGTTAGAGCTTTAGCTGGTACAATAGGCCTTATAATATCTATACCGATAACAGCAATAGTAGCAGCGCTTATGGCTAAAGGGGATTATAATAAAGTGTAAACCCAATAAAAATGATGTTTTATCCACAATTTCCAATATTAACATATACGAATTGTGGATAAATATAAAAAAACACATAAAAATGTGGATAATTTCTTCAAAGTACTTGACACACTAGGTTGGATGTACTATAATATTGAATCGTGAGATTGTAAATTAAAATCCATTAGCCCCGGATTTTGATAATACATGAGAAATGGAACTGAATAAGGAGGGAACTCGATGAAAACCTTTATGCCAAAAGCAGAAGCAGTTGAGAGAAAATGGTATATAGTAGATGCTGAAGGTCAAACTTTAGGACGTTTATCATCTGAAATAGCAAGAGTACTTATTGGAAAAAACAAGCCTATCTATACACCACATGTTGATACTGGTGATAACGTAGTAGTTATCAATGCAGATAAAGTTGTTTTAACAGGGAAGAAATTAGACCAAAAATTATACAGATATCATACTGGACATCCAGGTGGTTTAAAAGAAATAAAATACAAAGATATGATGAAAAATAAACCTGAAGAAGTAGTTATGCATGCAGTAAAAGGTATGCTTCCAAAGAACAAACTTGGAAGAAAAATGCTTAAAAAACTACGTGTATACAGAGGTTCAGAACATAAACATGAAGCTCAAAAACCAGAAGTATTAGAAATCAAAAACTAATGATTCGTACTGAAAGGAGGAATACAAGTGGCACAATTAAAATATTATGGCACAGGTCGTAGAAAGCATAGTGTTGCTAGAGTATATTTAGTACCTGGAACAGGTAAAATTACAATTAATAAAAGAGATATAGATAATTACTGTGGACTTGAAACTTTAAAAGTTACAGTACGCCAACCATTAGAATTAACTCATACAACAGATAAATTTGATGTTATCGTTAATGTTCATGGTGGTGGATTCACTGGACAAGCTGGTGCTATCCGTCACGGAATCTCAAGAGCTTTATTAAAAGCTGATGATGAATTCCGTCCAGCACTTAAAAAAGCAGGTTTCTTAACAAGAGACCCAAGAATGAAAGAAAGAAAGAAATATGGATTAAAGGCTGCAAGACGTGCACCTCAATTTTCCAAGAGATAATATTTCAAAACTTACAATCCCTCAAACACTTGTGTTTGGGGGATTTTTAAGTAATTGAAAACAAGTATTATTAATTTTAATTTCAGTAAATCTAATTTAGATGGTATGATAGACAAATATGATAAAATAGAGTAATATTAATATTGTGGGTATCGGGAAAAGATAAATCTGATATACTAATTTTTCATAAAAATAGTAATTTCAAGGGGTATATATCTATGAAAAGATTGTTGATGATAATATTGTCGATTTCATTCCTAGTTGGTTGTTCTACTGCAACTACGAATAATTCTGATAATATAGCCAAAAAAGATAATGAGTTTGCTGAAGACTTATCTGTAGGAAATACTAATATAAATAATATGGAAAATATAGAATTGAAACAAGAATATAGTAAAACTATAGATGCAAAAACGATATCAACTTATAGCGAAGGTGAAAGTGATGGATATTCTTTTATAGATAAAGAAAATGAAATATATTTAATTGATGGTTATGAAGTAATAACTAAAAGCGAAAGTGTTATTGCAACGTCTAATGTTAAGTTTAGAAAAAAACCTGATATCAATGCAAAAAGCATAAAACATTCATTATATGATGAAGAGCATGGAACAGTTGATTTTTTTATAAAGGATACTTGTCTCAATGTAATTGGACATACAAAAGATAAATTCCAAGTAAATGGAAAGGAAAATTATTGGTATTATATTTCTGAAAGAGGACCATATGATGAGACATATGAAGGATGGGCATTTGGTGAATATTTAGAACCAATTCAAAAATATGAAGGAATCTATGTTAGAACCGAATTAGAGCAAGTACCTATACGATGCTCTTTAGATAAAACAAGTGGTGAAATTGGACAGTTAGAAAAAAATAAGGAATATAAAATAATAGATATTATAAAAGATGATGAGGGTGACGTCTGGTATCATATTACTATAAATGATGAACAAGAAGGATGGGTAAATAAGCAAGGATGTGCGCTTATTATTTATGACGATAATGGATTTAAAGATGTGATTGATGATCCGATCTATAGATTTATGAATGATTGGATTTACTTTTCAAGTGAAAATTCAATCTATAGAAAAGCTTGTGGAAGGATGGAATACGAAGTTATATACCATACTGTAAGTTCTGAAAAATCTATTGACTATAAAGTTATTAATGAATGGTTTATTCTAGCATTTCCAATCATAAATAATAATAATAATATAATATTATGCAATAAAAATACTAGGAAAAACACTGTAATAGCAGATGATGCAACCTCCATAAAAATAACTGATACTCATTTAAACTACATATGTAATTACGATTATGATTCAGTGAACATTTCAATAGAGATAAATGACTTAATAAATGGACAAATGATGGAACAATATCCGTTTAAAGAAGCATCAATATTTTTATATGATGATTGGGCTATATATGACAATAATATTATGTATAAAAACACATTAGAATATTGCGATGAATTTTATTATTATAGATATCCTGAATATATAGAGCCTAATATTTACATTGATTCTGGATATTTTGTAAATAGCTTTATGAATTTAAAGAAAATTGGTGAAGAAAAGGAAATAATAAGTAGTATAAAAGATGATGTCTATCAATATGACTATTCAGATAAGTTAATTGCTTATGTAGATGAAGACCAGCGATATGTATATGTTATTTGCAGAGAAGATGGTCATAAAAAACGTATTACAGACTTTAAGGTAAGTGAAGTAAGAGTTTTTAATGGCGATGAAATATATTATAAAGTACCAGAATCTGATATTTTATATTGCTATAAAAAATCTAAGCACAGCCAAGTGATGGATAAGTGTGTAAAAACATATGAAATTATTGGAGATTATATATATTTTGTAGATACTACTGATAGATTTTATAGAATGAAATTTGGTAGCAATAAAGTAGTATTGCTATCAGAAACACAAGTAGGTCAAATAATTGAACTTAATAATGAGATATATTACTATTTAAAATATGATAGATATAATGTCATATATAAAATAACAAATGATATTTCAGAAGGTGAATACATACGCCTCATTAGTGAAATGGACTTTATGTTTAGTGGAAAAGGAAATATTTATTATCATAATTCAAAAACTTTCACCAACCTTTTATCAATAAAACCAATTACAGGACAATTACCAGGAAAAGTGATTCATGATGATGAAAGATGTGGGATATTTACCTCTTATACAGGATGGGATGAAAGAGTATATGTTTATAACAAGGATAATAATAACATTACTCCCATATTCGATAATATTCATTATACTGGACCAAAAGTTTGTGGTAACTGGGTTTATGGAATAGAATGTTCAGATATGTCTTTATATAGAAGTAATATGGAAACTAAAGAAAAACAAAAAATTTGTAATAATGTACCCAATGATTTTATTTTTCATGTAGTGGATAATAAAAGGATGATTACTCTTATAGATGATACCAATAAATTAAAAACATATAATATTTTTACTAAAGAAGAACAATTAATTTCTATTGATTGTGCTGAAATACTATGGGAATACAATAATGAATTCTATTATATGACTATAGATAACAGATTGATGAAAGTTAGTTTGAATGATATAAATATAAAGGAACAATTGGCTGATAATGTAAAATTAGGTCAAATGTATAATGTGGAAAACACATCACCTTTTTGTATGTTGGTTGACTTAGAAGCTGAGAATTTAAATGATTATATATTATATATAAATACAAATGATGAGTTGATAAAACTTGACATAATTAATGGTAATAAAATTAAGATTGCAGATAATTGTTATGAAATACTTCAAGATATTAGTTACCATTTTAATTATGAACATATCTATTATATTGATAAAGAAATGTGTCTACATAGAAGTAGTGAAAATGTAAACGAGAAAATATCAACAAAAAGCATAATCCCTTCAAAAGATAGATATGAAGTATTTGATAAATATATTGTGTATATGATGCCTACTAGTAAAGAAAATTGTGTAGAGTATATTAAGTATGATGCAGTAACTGGGGAAAGTGAATTTCTTGGCAAGACTACTCGGCTAGTAACATCAATTGTGGTTAAAGATAATGAACTGTATTATAATTATCATCATGGAGGTTCTTGGTAAAAATAAAGGTCATATAGTTAAAATATCCTAATATAAAGTCCCTCCAACATTTAGGTTTGAGGGACTTAACTAATTTTTGGATATTTTTAAGAGGATATACCTAACTATGATTTTCGTCAGCTTCTGCATCTTCCTTAGTTTCATGAACCGTACCGAATGGATGCTCAGGTGGTGCATAGATAGCATATAACTTAAGAGGTTCATCGCCAGTGTTGATTACATTGTGCCATTTACCCGCAGGTATCATAATGGCATAATCATCATAAACTCTTTTTTGAAAATCCAATTTATCTTTACTGTCTCCCATTCTAACAAGTCCTTCACCTTGTTCAATACGTATGAATTGATCCCCGTCTGGGTGAACTTCTAAACCTATATCATCCCCAACATCAATACTCATCAAAGTTACTTGTAAGTTGTCGCCTGTCCATAAAGCTGTACGATAAGTTTCATTTTGTCTAGTAGCCTCTTCAATATCAACTACATATGGTTCTGGTCCATAATCTCTCAACTCGATAAATCCTAATTCTGAAGCATATATTGGACTATCATCCCAATAAGGATATGGATACTTATCATAAAACATATCATATGGATCGTAGATTGGTATATCAACACAGTAAGGACATGGATATTCTTTATAATAATGATACATAGTACTTATCCTTTTACATAGATTTAATATATAATATGCCTTAATAAGGTAGAAGGTACTTCAATATGCTGAAAATCATAACCACATAAAATAAAAATGACTACATTTGTAATAATTTTGTTGTTTTTTCCAATTACATCATTTATACTAGAAATACAGTAAAAAATTTTAAATCAAATTAACAAGATAAGCCAGTAATAAAATTTCTGGTGCAACGTAATAGGAGGAAAATATGAAAAAAATATCATGCTTATTATTAATATTTAATTTAATGCTAGTTCTAATTGGTTGTTCAGCAAAAGAACAAGTGAAATCAGAGGAAGAAACCCTTCAGGTATCACAACAATCTTCAAAAGATGAAAATAAAGATAATGTAGAACAGACTGATAAAAAACAAGATATTAATGATAAAGAAGAAGCAAGTAAAAAAGAAAACAATAATGAAAAAGAGAAAGACCAAAATATAACAAAAGAGAATGATACAGATACATCAAATGAATCAACAGAATCAACAAAAAATGATGAAAAATCAATACAGAAACAAGTAGATGAAAAGCTTAAGGATTTTGATGCTATAAAAAAATATTTACTAGATGATGAAACCTTCGGTTTGGCTTATTGTGAAATGCAAGGTGAGAATTTTAATTATGATAATTATGTTTTACATCATATAGATTTTACTGGTGACAATGAACTTGACACCATTATAGTTACGTATACTGATGAAGATGATTATAGAACAGTTGTTTTTGTTACTTTGGAAAATAACGAGTACAAGTATTTTTTAACTGATCTAAGAGCTACTAAAGACAGTAAATTCTCCTATGAGGATGGGTTCGTAATAGAAGAACAAAATGGATATAGTAAACTCGCTGTCAATTTTTCAATTGAAGATATAAATTTTATCAAAGTAACTTATGGTGGCTTTAGTAATGAGATAATAGAATCAAATTATGATCTTAACCCTGACATGAAATACAAAGTGATAAATACAGTAAATAAAATAGATGGTTACAAAAAATATGACACTGATTACATAAAATACTTTTATGATGAAACGGGGAAAGAGCATTTGGTAGCACATACTAGATATCATTACGATTTTGATGAAGAAAATAATGAGCATAAATCTACAGAAGAAATAATCGCAGATAACGATTTATCAAAGATTATGGCAGATAATTTTATTGTAGGCAATGATGCTTCACTAAAAACTTTTGAAAAGGTCATTGAAGAAGCAGGTGATATAAAAGGTTCTATAGACTACTATATAGAAAATAGACAGAAATTCGAGAGGAGTGCTAGAGTCAATTACATTAATGATACAATTCACTATATAAGCAGATTTACTGAAAATTACGATATTATGGCAGATGATGAAACTATATCTGATGAAAAAATTGTAAAGGTTAGTTTATGGGGTGATAATCCTGTACCAGCTAACGCTGAAAGTATATTTAAGATTATAAAATGTTTTTGCATAGAAGATGGTGAAAACATGGATTATAATTTTACCTTGCAAAATGGATATTATAAGATAATATGTGTAGATGATAGTTATAGTAATAAATTAAGAATGCTGAGATTTGATAAAGCCATATTAGATGGAGAAGATGTAGGTTATATATCAAGGCAAGATGAATATGTGGATATTATATTTGACACTAAAGAAAATGTTTTTGCAAAAGCTGATAATATTGTATATCCTACTATATTAATTAAGAACTTTTCACAGTTGAATGAATTGAAACATAAGAGTATTTGGAAAGCGAATGTAGTGATTATACCTGAAGAGGTTATTTTTCTTGAATATGCTGATGAAGACATTTAATGAAAAAAATGTTGATCTATATATGTCAAATAAACCTTTGAATGTTTTAATTTTATACTAAACAAATAAATTATATTTACCAAATGAACCTCAAATTATAGCAAATTAGAGGTTCATTTTAATATTCGAATTAATTAATGTCTTTAAGATATAAATAGAAACTGGTCATAATGAGAAGAGGTTTTTATTCACTAATTAAATTATAGATACTTAGTAAATAATATTTAAAAAGTTATTGACTCATATAGAAATCAATATTATAATATGATTATTAAAAGAAAATACAAAGGATTAATGTATAAAGAAATTTATACTAATTATATTATAAGGAGCTATTATATGGCTGGTTTAAATCATAAAGATATGAATAGTAATAATAAATACGTCCTCTTGAAAGACATAATAACAAAAGGTCCTATTTCAAGAATAGAACTTAGTAAGACAACTGGATTAAGTAAAATGACAGTTACTGCAATTGTAAATGAATATATTAAAAAAAATATAATATGGGAATGTAGTGAAGCAAAATCTACTGGAGGTAGAAAACGAACTAATCTAGATGTCTCCAATGATTCATTGTTGACAATGGGTATCTACATAGGTCGTGATTTTTTACAAGTTGGTATTATTAATCTAAAAGGGCAGATATTACAGACAGAAAATATATCTCTGAAAGAAATTAAGAGTAATGAAATGTTGATAGATAGTATTTTCATGTTAAGTGATAAGCTCATTCAAAGTCGATACAAAGATAACATATGGGGAATTGGTGTATCCTGTGCAGGACCTTTATTGGTAAGTGATGGTATTATCCTGAATCCTCCTGATTTCAATAATGTTCATGAATTGAATATAGTTGAAATTCTAAAGGATAGATACAATCTTCCAGTATATCTGCAGAATGATATGTGCGTAGCTGCACTAGCTGAAGTATATTTTGGTGAAAATCGTGAAATTGATAACTTTATCTATATTGGAATCTCTTCTGGTATAGGGGGAGGTGTAATAATTAATAAAAAATTATTTACCGGTTCCTCTGGATTAGCAGGTATCATTGGACACAGTATTGTAGAAATGAATGGAATTCCTTGTGAATGTGGACAAAGAGGTTGTCTTGAAAAATATAGTAGTACTAGGGCTGTGACTAAATGGGTCAAAGAACAAGGAGGTGGAGACTTATCTTGGATTGAGTTATTAAATAAAGCCGCTAAAGAGGATAAGATTTGTTTGAAAGCTATAGAGAGAATGGCTGATTATCTAGGAGTCGCAATCTGTAATATGCAAAGTGCCTATGATACAGACTGCTTTATTATTGGTGGTGACTTGAATTCATATCAAGACATGGTTATAGACAGATTAAAGGATAAAATGCAGGAATCATCCTTTTTTAATGAGAGAAAGAATAAGGTACAATTAAAACCTTCAACTTTCATGGCAAGTGCTTCTTTTATTGGTACAGTAGCTTTGGTTATGGAAAATAATCTAACCAATTATTAATACACACCTATAAAAAGCAAGAAAGATGATATGTGTTGATATAAAAAGGTACGTATTACATTTAATGATGATGGACATAAATATAACTAACTGAAAGGCTGATATAGATGAAAATAGGAATAGATTTGGGTGGAACAACCATGTCAGCAGGCATTGTAGATGAGAAAAACATAATCATTGATAGAAATCAAACCGATACAAATAGCTCAGATTCCCCAGAAAAAGTTATACAGAGAATGGCAAATCTAGTAAATGAACTGATTGAAAAAACTGATATCAAAAATATTACTCATATAGGGATAGGATGTCCAGGAATGTTGGATAGACAGAATGGTATAGTACTATATTCCAATAATATTGGATGGGAAAATATACATCTTATTGATGCTATGAAAAAATACTTTCATATACCAGTATACCTGGAAAATGATGCAAATTGTGCTGCTTTAGGAGAATATATAGCTGGAGCAGGAAAAAAATATTCATCTATGGTAATGGTCACTTTGGGTACTGGAATTGGTGGAGGAATAATTATTGACGATACATTATATCGTGGTAAAAATGGTAACTCAAGTATTTTAGGGCATTTAATGTTGGTTGATAATGGTGAATTATGTACTTGTGGACGAAAAGGGTGCTGGGAAGCATATGGTTCTGTTAGTGCTTTGATTCGTATGGCTAATGAAAAGGCTGACGAATACCCTGATTCTGAATTAGAAAAGCAAAGGAAATCCTCTGGCAGATTAGATGGTAGGAATATATTTGACGTAATACATAATGGTGACAAAGCTGCTAATGAAGTTCTTGTTAAGTATATAAGTAATGTTGCTCAAGGAATCGTTGACATTGTCAACATATTAGATCCAGAAGGAATTGTCATAGGAGGAGGTATCAGTAAGCAAGGAGAATTTATACTAGAACCTATCCGAAAAATCGTTAAGGAGAATATATATTGTAAATCAATGGAATTACCTAAAATCACTGCATCAGGATTGGGAAATAATGCAGGAATTATTGGAGCGGCTTGTTTAGACCAATTTGTATAGATAAAGCTGATTTTATAAAAAAGAAGACTAACTGTTGCTTAGCATACAAGGAAGATAATATGGAGGTAAAAATGTACAAATCAAATTATGACA
The DNA here is from genome assembly GCF_018141425.1 of Vallitalea guaymasensis. Classification (NCBI taxonomy): domain Bacteria; kingdom Bacillati; phylum Bacillota; class Clostridia; order Lachnospirales; family Vallitaleaceae; genus Vallitalea; species Vallitalea guaymasensis. The sequence goes on along the minus strand of NZ_CP058561.1, from coordinate 1,863,961 downwards.
AAAGACCAGTAGTCCAGGTTAAGGGATATGAAGACGAAATTTTTACTGGCTACGAAGAAATATCCCAGGAAATATTAAGAAAAATTTCTACTGATGGAAAAAGCAAGACGGTTGTAACTATTGAATGTTATCCTGGTGTGAACAAAGAAGAAGTATTAACAGCTTTTATAAAGAAACTAAATCCAGAGTTATTAATTGATGCTGATGATTATAGTTTTGATGGAAATACAATCACTAATATGATTCAGCGTGAACTAACAGATGATAGGGTTTTCGGAGTTCTAAGCTGTAGAACCATGGACGAGTTTTTTGATGAAACACTAGTTGATAAAGCGAGGCAAAAGATAGAAAGAATCAAAACAGGGGTTGTACTTGTATACGGTACAGGAGCTTCTATAATAGATACAGGAGATATCTTAGTATATGCTGATCTGGCAAGATGGGAAATACAATTACGCTATCGTAGAAAAGAAATAGCCAATTGGAAGATGGATAATTACGACGAGGATTTATTAAAGAAATATAAAAGAGGATTCTTCGTAGAGTGGAGAGTGGCAGATAGATTAAAGAAAAAACTGTATAAGGATGTAGATTATATACTAGATACAAATAAATCCAACTCTCCTAAAATGATAACTAAAAAGGCATTTACAGCAGGTTTGGAAGAAACTGTTAATGGTCCTTTTAGAGTTGTTCCATACTTTGACAAAGGGGTATGGGGTGGACAATGGATGAAAGAAGTTTGCGACTTAGATAAGAGTTCTGAAAACTTTGCATGGTGTTTTGACTGTGTACCAGAAGAGAATAGCCTGTACTTAAAATATGGCGATACAATTGTTGAGACACCTTCAATCAATGTTGTATTTTTCTATCCACATCAATTATTAGGAGAAAAAGTTCATTCAAGATTTGGTACAGAATTTCCTATAAGAGTTGATATGCTTGATACAATGGGAGGACAGAATCTGAGCCTTCAAGTACATCCATTAACTGAATACATACAAGAAAAGTTTGGTATGCACTATACTCAGGATGAGAGTTACTATATGCTTGATGCCAAGGAAAATGCCAATGTATATCTAGGAGTACAGAAAAATGTGGACAAGGAAGCGCTCATTAATGACCTAAAAGAAGCTGAAAAAGGCAATATAACATTCCCTGATGAAAAATATGTAAATAAATTTGGTGCCAAAAAACATGATCATTTCTTAATACCAGCAGGAACAATTCATTGCTCAGGTAATGATTGTATGGTCTTGGAGATTAGTGCTACTCCTTATATATTTACATTCAAATTATGGGACTGGGAAAGATTGGGACTTGATGGAAAACCTCGTCCAGTGCATATTAATCATGGAGAACAAGTAATTCAGTGGGACAGAGATACTGATTGGGTTAAAAACAATCTTATTAACAGAGTTGAGCCAGTTGATGAGGGTAATGGATGGAGACAAGAACGTACAGGACTTCACGAAAGAGAATTCATTGAAACCAGGAGATATTGGTTTAGTGAAAAAGTATCACTTAATACTGAAGGTGGAGTGAATGTATTGAATCTAGTAGAAGGAAGAGAAGCTATAGTAGAAAGTCCTGAAAATAGATTCCAGCCATTCGTTGTACATTATGCTGAAACATTCATAGTTCCTGCTAGTGTTGGTGCTTATACCATAAAACCATATGGAGAAAGTGAAGGTAAGGAATTAGGAATAATGAAAATATATGTAAGATAAATAGTAGCTTCAAAAGATGATGTTAAATTAATATAAAAATAAGTAAAATGTCCTTATCCTTTTATAATAAGTCAATCAACTAAATTTAAAGGAGGCATTTTACTTATAATAAATTTGTTATTGTTAAAACATTCAACGATTATATTAACACGATATATTTTTAGGAATAGTAAGGCATACTATTGTTCCTTTTCCAAGTTTACTCTCATAAGATAAACCATATTCTTTACCGTAATAAAGCTGAACACGGTGATGAACATTCTGAATACCATATCCTTTTGTTTTTGTAGTTAAGATTGATTCTAGAACATGAGTGGTAATACCACAACCATTATCTGTAATAGTAAACACTAGATTATTGTTGGATTGCTTACCAATAATGGTTAATAAACCACGTCCTACACTTTCTTTGTGATCTATCCCATGGACAATGGCATTTTCTACAAGGGGCTGTAAAAGTAAATTTAACATGGTATAGTTAAGAATATCATCATCAATATCATAAGACACATCAAATGTATAACTATGCATCATCAATTGAATTTGGATATAGCTTGTCACGTTTTTAAATTCGTCTTTTACTAGAGTTGTATTTTTACCTTTATTTAATGTAGTACGATAAAAAGATGAAAGAAATTGAGCCATATGGCTTATATCTTCATGACCTGCCAATATTGCTTTACTATTAATAAGAGAGAGACTATTATAGAAAAAGTGAGGACTGATCTGTGCCTGCAAGGCTTTCATTTCATATTCTTGCTGAAGAATTTTACTTTTGTATACTTCATCAATCATATATTTTATGCGATTTACCATATATCCAAAACGTTGAATCAAAATACCGATTTCATCAGTTGACTTTTGAGTGACAGTTACGGATAAATTACCGGATTCAATTTGCTCCATGTTGTCTGTAAGCTCTTCTAATGGACGTACTATTACTTTTGAAAGTGAATAACTAGCAAATAGCAAGAAAAGTATACATGTAATGATGATGAAGAATATGGTAATAGTTATTTGACTTGCAGCAGCAGAAACAGTACTAATAGGTCGATATAGATAAACAGTCCAATTAGAAGTTGGTAGATATTTGACCTCAAAGACGTAATCTTTATCTAAGTTGCCTTCATTTAATTTTGATAATAATTGATAGTGAGACATACTATAAACAGCTTCTTTATCAGAAAAATTTTCATATTCATAAACTGGGTTACCATCATCATCTATAATAATAATACCATAGGAATTATCAAAAAGAGTGGATAAGGGAGCAAAAGTTTCGGGATAGTTAATATTCATTTTAATAATGTTAGTATACTGTCTAGTAGAATTTAATAGCTGACATACTAGATCTAATCGATGCTTATCAGAAGAAACAATAAAGTGAGGTACAGTTGTATCTAATATAGGATTAAACCAATTTGAATCTTCAATATCTGATAAAGGACGTAATATATTTCCATGAGGATTAATATTATTATTGCTATAGACGGTAATTGCTTCTATTTCATTATGAAGAGAACGTACAGTTGAAAATAAGGGATCAATAACTTCTTTATAAGCTAAATACATCTCAAAATTATTGTTGTAGTTAGAATTAAGTGCAATTGTTAAATTATTGTCCCATATAATATAACTCATGACGTCAAAATAAGATGTTGTCATATGCTCTAAAGAATTATGTGCTTGACTTAGAGATTCTACCAATACTTCCTTTTCACGATTAATTAGTAAATTACGAATTTGGAGATAAGAAAAACTACCAAGCATAATAATGGGTACTAGGCTAACGACTAAACAGGTCAGAGTAATTTTATTTCTGAATTTAAGATTTTTAAACCATATTACAAATTTATACATTTTTTCCTCCATAGTTTATATGTGTTTTTGCCGATATTTTTCGGGAGTTACACCAAAGTTTTCTTGAAAGCTCTTACAAAAATATGAAACATTGGAATATCCTACTGTTTTGCAGATATCGGTTATTTTTATATTTGTATTTATGAGTAGCTCTTTAGCTTTATCCATTCTTAGATTTTTAATGTACCTATTAATACCATAGCCTATTTCTTGAATAAATAAGGTGCTCAAATATCTTGGGGTTAGAAAAACCTTATCAGCCAAAACATTAAGATTTAAGTTTTCACCATAATGTGTATGAATATATTGCTTTACAAGATGAATAGCATGTTTCGGAGATAGCTGTTCCGTTTCAAACTTCTCAATGACTTTATCTAAAATATCATATAAAAATTCTTGAATTTCTTCAAAACTGTGACTGGAATAAATGTTTGTTATATTTTTAGTGAATTCTCTTTCTTCGTATTCAGGAAGTTCTTTATAAAGTATCTGTAACAAATTAGAACAAAGAAAACGGATATATATGTGTGACAAAGACTGCTTATTTCGGTATTTTTGGAACATTGTATCTATATCTTGTTTAAGACTGTAGATATCTTTTAATTGTATATCTTTTTGTATGGCTTGAAGCAAATAATTATCTTGCTCACTATTATGTTCGTTATTGATAAAAGAAGTCTCTATAGAATAAACATAAGTATGGGAAAAAAAGAAGCGATTTTCCAAATAACCTTCTGCTTCCTCATAAGCTTTTGAGATATCATTGGGCTGGGTGAATTCATTACTAATCGAAATGAAACACTTTCTTTTATATATAGTAGAAATATAATTTTGTATTTTAATCGCTAATTCTCTATAGTATATGTGTGGCTTATTCTTGCTCTTGAATAAAAGGAGACTTTGAAAAGGGTTCAAATTAATAAAATCAAAGTGCATATCAATAATTCTATGTATTTTATCGTTATAAGAATGAAAATCTTCACTCTGTAAATTATCAAATAATGGTTCATCAAATTCTAGAAGAAATAACCTAGAATAATCCATTAGATATGAAAGATTAATAGTGGGATATTCTTTTTTTAGAGTTTCCAAACATGTTTTATTAATTAAACGGTATAAAATATGATTTTTTAGGTAAAGATCATGTTTTTTTTTGTCAGCTATTTCTTTTTGTAATTGTTCTGTTCTTTGCAGAACCAATGACATGGTTTTTTGAAATTCACAAGGGTTTATAGGTTTCAAAATATAATCAACAGCTCTTAACGATAATGCCTTTTTGATATATTCAAAATCGTCATGTCCGCTAAAAAAAATAATCTGGATATTAGGGAGAAGTTCCTTTGCGCTAGAAGCTAATTTTATACCATCCATAAAAGGCATTTTAACATCAGTGAATAGAATATCAGAAGGACAATCTTTTAATTTTGCTAATGCTTCTTTTCCGTTAGATGCTTCTAGAATATTCAAATCAAAATTATATCTATCTAAAAGAAATCGGATGACTTGACGTTCATCACTTTCGTCATCAACAATTAATATACGATACATAATGAACCTCCTTCATAATTTGCTATAAATTATAGCATTTATAATATGGTTTTGCAATGTGTGGTACGGTATAGCTAAATGTTCAAGAAAAAGTGTTATAAATCAGGATTTTCTTGCGTTTACTCAATATGATGAGGGTGTTATACTAAAAACAACTTAAATTAACCGGCCGCTGATTAAGTTTGAGATGAATTCAAATAATGAAGATTAAAATTAAAAAATAATATGAAATCGATTATTCAAATAATTGGGAGGTAATTATGAATAATAATTCTATTGTAAAACGGATCACAGTTTTAATGTTAATAAGCATAATGAGCTTTTCGTTAGTAGCATGTAATGATAAAGATTCTTCAAAAGTTAAAGAAAGTACTCAAATAGTAGAAAATGCTCATGGTAAGTATACTGAAGAAATTACTTATACTTTAGGACGTCTAACAGTACAAAACTCTAAATTACCTGAAGGTGATACATATGAGAATAATGCATATACCCGCTTTGTAAAAGAAAAGCTGAATGCAGTATGTGTAGATGCATTTGAAGCAAATGGCGAAGATTATGATAGACAGGTATCTTTAGCAATTAGCTCAGGAGATTTACCTGATATGATGCGTGTGGGAGATAAAAATATATTGGATGAATTAGTTGAAAATGATTTGATAGCTGATTTAACAGAAGTTTATGATAATTATGGAAGCGATTATCTAAAATCTATATATGATTCTTATGATGGTAGAGCTTTAGATACTGCAATGTATGATGGCAAACTAATGGCTTTACCAGGAACCAATGTTGATAGTGCGCCTTCAGAGGTATGGATTAGACAAGATTGGCTAGATAAACTAGATATCATAATAGATGAAGATGGAAATGGATGTATTACAATAGAAGAATTAGAGATGGTAGCCAAAACATTTAGAGAAAAAGACCCAGGGAATAGTGGTAATCCAGTAGGTATTCCTTTAGCTTATTGGTTGAATTCAAATGATTATGGCGGTTCTAATCACTGCATGACAGGTATCGCTAATGCTTTTGGAGCTTACCCGAAATTATGGCTTCAAGATGAAGGTGGAAATATTTATTATGGTTCTACTACCAAGGAAACAAAAGAAGCTTTGGGTGTAGTAAAAAAATGGTATCAAGAAGGAATTCTTGATCCTCAATTCGGTACGAGAACATGGGATGATATTACTGCTCTTCTCATAAACGGACAAAGTGGAATTGTTTTCGGTGCTTGGCATATTCCTGACTGGTTACTTAATAATATAAGAGCTATGGATAATAATGCTGTATTTTCTGCCTACGTGATTGAAGATGAAAATGGTAAGGCTAATGTATTCCATAATAATGCATCTAATGGCTTTATTGTCGTAAGAAAGGGGTATGAATATCCTGAATTAGCAATTAAGATTGCTAATATATTCTATGATGAATTTGCAAACAGCAAGACTCTCGCAACAGATGCTCCTGAGGTAGCGAAATATCACGTAGATGCAGTTGATGGTGCTGCTAGACCATTTAATATTGAGATTAATAAATATACATCATTACTTGATGATTACTCCGATATTAGAAGAGGTGTTAATGGTGAAATTCCAGTCGAGGAAGCACGTACTGTAGAATCGAGAGTTATTATTGGGAACGTAACTAAATATTTAAAGGATTACGAAAACTCCAATGTAACTGATTGGGCAAAATATCATTCTCGAATGAAAGGTGTTGCTCTAATTGAAAAGTTAACAAATGAAGGAACCTTCAATTGGGTTAACCCAGTATTTTGGGGAACAACAGACACAATGAAAACTAATTGGGCGAATCTAGAAAAATTAGAAGAAGAAATGTTTATTAAAATTATAATTGGAGCTGCACCATTAGATGATTTTGATACCTTTGTAAATGATTGGAACAAACAAGGTGGTGCTCAAATTATTAAAGAAATTCAAGAAACATTAAAGTAAAAATAAACAAGAAAAAGGGGACTGTTTAAGCAGTCCCTTATATTTCATAAAAGATGAATTGATTTAATTGATCTTGGATAAAAGGAGGTCTCTATGAAGACATTAATTAAAAATGTTAAAATAGCAAAATCAGGAGCCATGTATCATACAATGATGATTCCTGGTATAATTTTTTTGCTGATTTTTAGTTATATACCCATGTTTGGAATTATTATGGCATTTCAGGATTATGTTCCTGCAAAGGGGATTTTCTGTTCTAATTTTGTTGGGTTAAAACATTTTATGTATATGATATCTTTACCTGATATTGCTCAGATAGTTAAAAATACTTTGATTATTGCAGTTGGGAAAATTCTTATAGGAACTTTTATGGCAATTGCTTTTTCAATTTTACTTAATGAAATTAGCAAGAAGTTCTTAAAGAAAACAGTTCAAACCATTGTTTATATGCCTCATTTTTTATCTTGGGTTGTGCTGGCAGCTGTTGTTGTAAATATGTTTAATCTTGATGGGACTATTAATCAAATATTAGTTTCATTTGGACTTGATAAAATTAATTTTATGGGAAGTAATAGGTGGTTTAGACCATTAATTGTTGGTACAGATGTTTGGAAAGAGTTCGGTTATAACTCTGTTGTATATTTAGCAGCGATTACAGCTATTGATCCAGGGCTTCACGAAGCAGCTGCTATAGATGGTGCAAGCTGGTGGAGAAGGGTTATAAATATTACCATACCTGGAATGTTACCTATTATTTTACTAATGGCTGCAATGAGTCTTACTAGTATTTTAAGTGCTGGTTTTGACCAAATCTATAATCTGTATACACCAATGGTATATGAGACAGGAGATGTTTTGGATACCTATGTCTACCGTATTGGTCTAGTAGGACGTCAGTATAGCTTTGCTACTGCGGTTGGATTATTTAAATCTGTTATTGGTATGATTCTAATGCTAACTGCTAATGGATTAGCTAAGAAGTATACTGATAGGAAGATATTTTAGGAGGTAAAATTGATGATACAAAATAGAAGTATTAAGGCTCGAATGAGAACTTTACTAATATATTTTATTGTTATTAGTTTGGCATTATTATGTTTGCTTCCATTATGGAATATTGTTGCGATCTCTTTTAGCAGTAGTGCAGCTGTTTCAGCAAATAGGGTAGGTTTAATACCTGTACAATTTACAACCGCTGCATATCAAAAAATTATGGACGATGTCCAGTTTTGGAGATCTTTTGGTATATCTGTAATTCGAGTTATAATTGCATTAGGTTTGAACATATTGTTAATAGTTTTAATGGCATACCCGCTTTCTAAAACAAAAAGGGAGTTTCGTGGAAGAAATATCTATATAGGTTTATTAATCTTTGCTATGCTTTTTAATGGTGGGATGATTCCTACCTATTTAGTAGTAAAAAAACTGGGACTTTTAAATTCCATATGGTCTTTGATCCTTCCTGGTGCAGTACCTATTTTTAGTGTAATTTTGGTTATGAATTTTTTTATTGGTATTCCAAAATCATTAGAGGAAGCAGCAATCATTGATGGAGCAAAACCACTTCAGGTATTATTTAGAGTATATATTCCTTGTGCAGTTCCATCCATTGCAACAGTTGCTTTGTTTAGTATTGTGGGATCATGGAATGATTTTTACAGTGGATTGATTTACATAACAAAAATAAAGAATTATCCACTTATGACCTATATTCAATCTTTAAGCGTTAGTATTGAAGAATTGTTAAGAGCTGGAAAGAGTGCAACTGCATTGAGTAACGTTATGGAAGTATCCAACCAGAATTTAAATGCAGCCAAAATTGTAGTAGCTGTAATACCATTATTGATGATTTATCCTATATTACAAAGATATCTAATTACGGGAATTGTCATGGGTTCAGTAAAGGAGTAAGGTAAAGAATTAATGTATCTTTAAGGATAGGCTTGGAGCTAGGGAAGGTCTTAAGATGAAAAAAAGATATATAAGATAATTAGTACGTTTACTGTAAGACTTATGAATATATTGACAATAGGTATTTAGAAATGTAAAATAAATTATCATATACAATAGAAAGGATGGGAAAAATGCAAAACAATAACCAGCAGCCATGGTGGAAAAACTCAGTAGTATATCAAATATATCCTCGCAGTTTTCAGGATAGTAATGGTGATGGAATAGGAGATCTACAAGGAATTATCGACAGATTAGACTATTTGGAAGAGCTTGGGATTGACGCTATTTGGCTGTCACCAGTTTGTAAATCGCCTCAAGATGATAATGGCTATGATATTTCCGATTATATGGACATAGACCCGATGTTTGGAAGTATAAAAGACATGGAGAATCTTATTGCTAGAGCTAATGAGCATAATATAAAGATAATATTGGATTTGGTGTTAAACCACTCTTCTGACGAGCATTCATGGTTTGTGGAAGCAAAGAAGAGTAAAGATAATAGATACCATGACTATTATGTATGGAGAGATGGAGTAAAAGGAGAGCTTCCAAATGATATGAAAGCTTGTTTTGGAGGTTCTTGTTGGGAATGGGTTGAAGATTTAGGTCAATATTATTTTCATCTATTCTCTGTAAAACAACCTGACTTGAATTGGGATAATCCAAAAGTTAGAGAAGAAATCTATAATATGATCAATTGGTGGATGGACAAAGGAGTAGGAGGGTTCCGTTTAGATGTTATTGATCAGATAGCAAAAGAACCTGATCTCAAGATTACTAATAATGGACCTAAACTACATGACTATATTAGGGAAATGAGTAGAGAAACTTTCCAAAAAGGTGATCTCATCACAGTAGGAGAAGCATGGGGATCAACACCTTCTCTTGCGAAATTATATAGTAATCCAGACAATAGTGAATTCTCTATGGTTTTCCAATTTGAACATATTGGTTTAGACCAAGAAGAAGGCAAAGAAAAATGGGATTTAGCCCCTCTAGACTTTATAAAATTGAAAAAAGTTTTATCTAAATGGCAGGTTGCATTACATGGTTATGGATGGAATAGTTTATTCTGGAATAATCATGACTTACCAAGAATTGTATCCCGTTGGGGAAATGATAAAGAGTATAGAGTAGAATCCGCTAAGATGCTGGCAACAGTTCTTCATTGTATGCAGGGAACACCTTACATATATCAAGGTGAAGAGTTAGGTATGACCAATGTTAAGTATCAGGTTGACGAATATCGTGATATAGAAACCTTGAATATATACGAAGAACGTACTCAAAAAGGTTATGCAAAAGAAGAAATAATGAAATCAATCTATGCTAAGGGTAGAGATAATGCTAGAACACCAATGCAATGGGATAGTACAGATAACGCAGGTTTTACAAAAGGGGAACCTTGGTTGAAAGTAAATCCTAATTATACTGAGATCAATGCAGAACTAGCATTAAAAGATGATAACTCAATATTTAATTATTATAAAAAATTGATTGCACTTCGTAAACAATATCCTGTAATTATTGATGGTAAGTTTGAATTACTTCTAGAAGAAGACCCTAATATCTTCGCTTATACAAGAACACTTGAAGATACTGAATTATTGGTTATTTGTAATTTTTACGGTGAAACTATTGGATGTACGATTCCTGAACAATACAAAAAAGACAAGGAATTAATACTTTGTAACTATAAACAATCAGTTAGTGAAGAAGTATTACAACCATATGAAGCAAGAATTTATCTAATGAAATAAGGTTATAAGCAATATATGTGCTACTACTAGACATATTTGGTTTATCGCTAAACGTATTTTTTCGTAAAAGGTATAAAAAACGTATTAGAGATAATCTGTTATATATGGTGGCTTATTGGATATGCCATCATAATTCTTATGCTAGCTTCATACTCATTTATTAAGAAAATGAAGAATATCTAGAATATATATTAAGCATCATCAGATTTAATCTGGTGGTGTTTTTTAGTGCTCTAATATATCTAGCATCAGTTGGTTTAATACTTATAAAGAAATATCTTACTAGTCATAATCCCATATCTAAATGTGTCTTATAAACGTATCAAAATGATACAATGATATTTAAAGAATATCTCTGTGCATAAATGCCAAAAGTTGGATATCACTTAAAATATAAATAAAATGCATAAAAATATTAAAAAAATCATAAAATTTATGTTGACAAATGTCAAATAAGTGTGTATTATAAGTACATGAAACAAAAACGAGACTATAGTATCAAAATGATACACAAAGGATTGGAGGGTGCAAGATAGGTGAATTTAGATAAAGTAATATATGAAGGCTATATCGATATCCTAAAACAGGAACTTGTTCCAGCGTTAGGATGTACAGAGCCAATTGCTATAGCTTATGCAGCAGCTAAATCACGAGAAGTACTTGGGAATTTCCCAGATAAAGTTATTATAAAATGTAGTGGTAATATAATAAAAAACGCAAAATCTGTTATAGTTCCTAATACTGGTAACTTGAAAGGTATCAAAGCAAGTGTCTATGCAGGACTTATAGTAGGAGATTCCAGTAAAGAAATGCAGTTATTAAATAATCTAACAGATTCGGACATAGAAAAGATAAAAGATTTAATGAATACAGATATGTGCGAAATCGAAATGATTAAGAACGATGCTAACCTACACATTATTGTAGAAGCCAAGTTCAAAGATGAATACTCATTGGTGGAGATTGTACATACACACGTGAATATCACTAAGATCGAGAAAAATGGAGAAGTATTATTTGAAAAGTCATTTACCAAGGAGAATTTCAACGAATCATTATCAGATAGAAATATTTTGAATGTAAAAGATATCTATGAATTCGCTAATTCAGTGAATCTAGAAGATGTAAAAGAATTTTTGGATAATCAAGTTGAGTATAATCTAGCAATAGCTAATGAAGGACTAAAAAGTAATTATGGTATCAATCTAGGAAATATGCTTATGGAATGTTTTGGAGACAACATAATTACTAAAGTCAGAGCATATGCAGCTGCTGGATCAGAAGCTAGAATGAGTGGATGCAGTTTACCAGTTGTAACCAATTCTGGTAGTGGAAATCAAGGAATGGCAACATCTTTACCTGTTATCATCTATGCACAGGAAAAAGGATATGACAAAGAAAAAATGTACAGGGCGTTAGTATTAGCCAATCTAATTACAATTCATCAAAAAACCAATTTAGGAAGACTCTCAGCATATTGTGGAGCAGTGAATGCAGCTTGTGGTAGTGGAGCTGGTTTGACTTATCTAGAAGATGGAAGCTTAGAACAAATCGAAAAAACAATAACTAACACTCTAGCAAATGTTTCTGGTATTGTATGCGATGGAGCAAAAGCATCATGTGCAGCAAAGATTGCATCTAGTCTGGATGCAGCGATAATGGCTCATTTCCTTGCCATGAAAGGCAATGCTTATGAGGCTGAAACAGGGATTGTAAAAGAAACAGTGGAAAACACTATTTCTGCTATGGGTAGACTTGGGCGTGAAGGTATGAAAGAAACAGACGTGGAAATCCTCAAAATAATGCTTAATAAATAATACCTTGGTGTTTACCCAGTCTGATTTTCATATGAATATATGAAAAGAGGAAGTACTTAAGTAACTTTATAAATAATAAAAGGAGGAAATATTTATGAAATTAAAAGTATCTGTTTTATTAGTTATAATTCTTATTATGGGTTTATTTACAGGTTGTAAAGGTTCAGACAAGGTTAAGATTGCAGTTGTTGGTCCATTAACTGGTGACTTTGCAGAATATGGTACAGGATTTAAGAACGCAGTACAACTTCAAGTTGATGAATGGAACAAAAAAGGTGGAGTTCTTGGAAAAGAAGTTGAATTAGTTGTATACGATGACAAAAACAATGGTGAAGAAGCTGCTACAATTGCAGAAAAAATAGTTTCTGACAAATCTATAAAAGCAGTTGTTGGTCATTTTGCGAGTGGTGTATGTATGGCTGCATCTCCTAAATATCAAGAAGCAGGTATTGTAGAGATATCGCCATCAGCGTCACATCCTGATTATACAAAAGAAGGAGAATTCATCTTTAGAAATAATACTGTCATCAACGTTGAGGCAAAACAAGCAGTTGATTTAGCAGTTGAAACTATAGGTAAAAAGAAAGTGGGAATCTTGGCAGTTAAGACAGACTGGGGTATAAAAACTGCAGAAATCACAAAATCTCTTGTAGAAGAAGCAGGAGGAGAAGTAGTTGACTATCAAGAAGTTGTTGATGGAACAATTGATTATAGTCCTAACATCTCTAAATTAAATGATGCTGGTGCAGAAGTAATAATCGTAGCTGCAATGTATAATGCTCTTGCTCCATTCGCATCTCAATACAAAGCTATTAATCCTGATATTGAATTCGTAGGCTTCTCTAATGCTTATAGTCAGCAATTGATTGACCTTGCAAAAGAAAGTGCTGAAAATATTCACTTCCCAACTATTTTCTTCCACGGAAGTACTGACGAGACTGTTTCCAATTTTGTTAATTCTTACAAAGACAAATATGGTTCAATGCCAAGTAGTTTAACAGCTCAAGCATATGACAGTGCAGGAATGATCTTAACATCAATCGAAAGTGCTGGAAAAGCAGACAGAAAAGCTATAAAAGAAGAATTAGCTAAGATTAATTACCCAGGTGTTACTGGAGAAACAAAATTTGATTCTATCGGTGATGCAATGAAAGTATTTACTAAAGTTAAAGTTGAAGATGGTAAATTTGTAGAAGTTAAATAATTATAGATAATATCATGATTTATGGAAATGATTGATTTAAGCTTCATAGAAACAAGGAGGTGTAAACTTGATATTACAAGAATTGGCCAATGGGTTAACTTTAGGTATGGTTTATGCATTAATTGCAGTAGGATATTCTTTGGTATTTGGTATTTTGAGACTTGTAAACTTTTCACACGGTTCAGTTTATGCATTTGGAGCACATATTACCATGGTTTTTGTAGGGTATAGATTTGGAATTATACCAGCTTTATTAATAAGTATTGTAGCAACAGGATTATTAGGGATAACTATTGATAAAGTAGCATTAGCTCCACTTCGTGCCAAAAAATCAAAGGGTATTGCAGCACTAATTACAACAATCGGTATTTCTTATATAATACAGAACCTGTTGATGACTATATTTGGTAGCCAAACAAAGTTTTTCCCGAAACTATTTGATTATGGAACTATAAACATATTTGGAGTTAAGATTGGTACTACTCAAATATTCATTTTCTTAGTATCCGTTATATTGCTTGGATTACTGACTTACATTATCAAGGGTACAAAAATAGGTCTAGGAATGAGAGCGGTAGAACAAAATCAAAAAGCTGCTAGTTTAATGGGAATAAACGTAAACTTTATAGTAACATTTACATTTTTCCTTGGTGGTGCTTCAGCTGCCATAGCTGGAACATTGATTAGTGGTTATTATCAAATGGTTTACCCTGGTATGGGATATCTTGCAGGATTGAAAGCATTCTCTGCCGCGGTATTAGGTGGTATTGGAATATTGCATGGTTCTATTTTAGGTGGTTTGGTAATAGGAGTTTCAGAAAGTTTTGCTGCAACATATATAGGTGGTGGCTATAGAGATGCCACAGCTTTTATAATACTAATTATTGTACTGCTAATTAAGCCAACAGGTTTATTTGGCAAGAAAGGTATTACAAAGGTGTAGATTATGGGAAAAATAAAATTTTATGAAAAACTCACAAATTATATGGTAGATCTAAAAGAATTTACTGATCGCAATAAAAAGATAGTTTATCCAATTATTGCTGTATTATTAGCGGTGCTTCCTTTTATAATCAGTTCTCAGTATATTCTTAGAATAGTAATAATGATAGGAGTATATAGTATTTTATCATTATCGCTGGGTCTGGTTACAGGTTATACAGGACAGATTTCATTAGGACATGCATCATTTTATGCTATTGGTGCTTATGCATCAGCTTTACTTAGTGTCAACTATGGTCTTAACTTCTTTATAACTGCTCCTATAGCTGCTTTATTGGCTGCAGTATGTGGACTTCTGTTGGGACTACCTACATTCAGACTGTCAGGAACATATTTGGCTATTACCACATTAGGATTCATGGAAGTTGTAAGAATGGTATTGCTGAACTGGCAAAGTGTAACAAATGGACCATTGGGTGTTACAAGAATACCTAAACCATCATTTTTTGGAATAGAATTATCTACTTCAAATGGAGGTTTGTATTATTTAATCCTTGTGTTTGTCATAATAACAACATTTTGTATAGTTGGTATCGTTCGTTCTAGAATGGGTCGAGCATTAATGGCTATAAGAGAAGATGAAATGGCTGCTACAATGATGGGAATAAAAACAACCTATTATAAAGCTATCGCTTTTGTACTATCATCATTTTTCTCAGGTCTTGCAGGAGCGTTTTATGCTCACATGATAAGGTATATAGACCCTAATACATTCACTTTTGATACTTCCATCATGATACTAAGTATAGTTATTCTAGGTGGTATGGGTACTATTGGCGGAATGTTCTTAGGCTCAATGTTGTTGGTTACATTCCCAGAAGTACTTCGATTCTTACAAGAATATAGATTTGTAATGTATGGTGTCATTCTAGTACTTATGATGAGATTCCGTCCACAAGGTATCCTTGGAGGACAGAGAAAGACTAAGTATAAGCTTCCCAAAGGGGTTGTACTTGACATACCTAAAAAAGTTATTTCTACAGGGAAGGGTGGTATGTGATATGGCACTCATGGAAGTGAAAAATATATCTAAACATTTTGGTGGTTTGATAGCTGTTAATAAAGTTAATTTTGAAGTAAATAAAGGTGAGATAATTAGTATAATCGGACCTAATGGTGCCGGCAAAACTACACTTTTCAATTTGCTTACAGGAGTTAATCAGTTGACAGAAGGAGAAATCATATTTGAAGGCAAACCTATCCATAACAAAAAACCTCAAGAAATAGTCAAGGCTGGATTAGCAAGAACATTTCAGAATATCAGATTGTTTGGAGATATGAGGGTTATTGAAAATGTTTTGATAGGAATGCATATAAACACAAAATACAGTTTTCTGGATCTACTTTTCAGAACAAAAAAATATAGAGAAGTAGAAAAAGAAAAACATCAAAAAGCAATAGAAATCTTGGATTCAATCGGATTAAAAGATAAGGTGCACCATTATGCCAGTAATCTGCCTTATGGTGAACAGAGAAAACTGGAGATAGCAAGAGCTATATCCACTAATGCTAAAATACTGCTTCTAGATGAGCCGGCAGCAGGTATGAATCCTCAGGAATCAGAAGAATTGTTGAATTTTATCAAGAGTCTAAGAGATAAAGGTTACACCATAATACTAATCGAACATGATATGAATGTTGTTATGAATATCTCTGATAGAATCTATGTTATTGATTATGGTAAAAAGATTGCTGAAGGTCTGCCAGCTGATATAGCTAATAATAAACGCGTTATAGAGGCATATCTGGGAAGGAGTGAATAACAGTGCTGGAAGTAAAAGGTATAAATACACATTATGGTAATATTCACGCTTTAAAAGGTATTGACCTTGAAGTTAAACAAGGAGAGATTGTAACTCTCATAGGAAGTAATGGAGCTGGTAAAAGTACAACAATGGCCACAATAACTGGCTTGCTAAAAGCTACTTCTGGAGAGGTTTGGTTCAAGGGAGAAAACATTACTAATATAGCACCATCTGAAATAGTTAAAAAAGGAATTAGTCTTTCTCCCGAAGGACGTGAGGTTTTTCCAGCATTATCAGTAGAAGAAAATTTGAAACTAGGAGCATTCACTCGTACTAACAAAAAAGAGATAAATGATTCCTATGATAGAGTATATGACCTGTTTCCAAGACTTCTTGAAAGAAAGAAACAGATAGCTGGAACATTGTCAGGTGGAGAACAACAGATGTTAGCAATCGGAAGAGCACTGATGTCCATGCCCCAACTTCTAATACTGGATGAGCCTTCACTTGGACTGGCACCTAATTTGGTACTAATGATATTTGATCTAATAGAATCAATAAATAAACAAGGTGTTACAGTTTTACTAGTTGAGCAAAATGCTAATATGGCATTATCAATTGCTGATAGAGGTTATGTCTTAGAAACAGGAAAAGTTACTATGACAGACGATGCACAGATTCTATGTAACAATGAAGCAGTACGAAAAGCATATCTTGGTAGCGTTTAAAATTTAATAATATATCAAAAATCTAAAAAGAAAAATGGAGGAATTAAAAATGAGTGAAAAAAAATATACACAACAGGAATTAACAGATGCATTTAGAAGTGCTATTGAGGACAGAGCAAAATGGTTTTATCTTTTATCAAAATATACAGATGAAGGATTTGATAAAATAGCTGAAAAGGCAATAACTGAATTTGGAATCGCTAAGGGTGAAGCTATAGGCGAATGTAAGACTCCTGCTGATTTTGCAAAAGCTATTTTGACAGGACACCCAAGAGAAGCTTTCGCAATGGAACCAGTTAAGATTGATGAAGAAGAGAGTATTATCAAGTTCCATCATTGTGCACTTGTTGAAGCTTGGAAAAAGCTTGGATGTTCAAAAGAAGAAGTAGCACATTTATGTGACCTTGCATGTTATGGTGATTATGGTATGGTAGGAGTTTTCCCAGAGTTGAATCTTGAATTTAAACAACTACTTTCTAGATGTGAAGATTGCTGTGAAATGGTAATTACTAAAAAATAGGAGGCTAGGTGCTGATGAAAAAGATTATAAACAATCCTGACGAAGTCGTAAGTGAAATGCTTCAAGGTTTGGTAAAAGCTAATCCTCAGCTTCAATATTCCAAAGATTTGGAAGTAGTATCTAAGATAGATAAAGAAAACAAAGTAGGTCTTGTATCAGGTGGCGGAAGTGGACATGAACCTGCACATGCAGGTTATGTAGGAAAAGGAATGCTTGATGCTGCTGTAGCTGGAAATGTTTTTGCATCTCCATCACCAGACAGGATATTAAAAGGAATACAAGAAGCAGATACAGGTGAAGGTGTTTTACTTATAATCAAAAACTACTCAGGAGATATTATGAATTTCTCTATGGCAAAAGATTTGGCTGAGATGGAAGACATAAAAGTTGAGATGGTTGTAGTAAAAGATGATGTTGCAGTAAAAGACAGTACTTATTCAACTGGGCGCAGAGGTATTGCAGGTACAGTATTCGTTCATAAGCTTGCTGGAGCCAAAGCGGCAGCAGGTGGAAGCCTTGATGAAGTGAAAAAAGTTGCAGAGAAGACTATTGCTAATATACGTAGTATGGGTATGGCTATGACTTCATGTATCCTTCCTGGTGTAGGTGTACCTGGATTCTCATTAGGTGATAATGAAATAGAGATTGGTATGGGAATACATGGTGAACCTGGAGTTGAAAGAACAACTGTGAAAACTGCTGCTGAGCTTGCTGAAATTCTATGTAATAGGATTCTTGAAGATTATGATTATAGTGACAGTGAAGTTGCTGTGATGGTTAACGGTCTTGGAGCTACACCTTTAATGGAACTATATATCCTTAATAACGAAGTTGAAAAAATCCTATCCGAGAAAAATATAAAGATACACAAAGCTTTAGTAGGTAATTATATGACAGCACTTGAGATGTCAGGTTGCTCAATAACATTATTAAAACTTGACGACGAATTAATGAATTTGCTGGACGCTCCTTGTGATACCCCAGCTTTGAAAGTTTAGGTGATAATATGAATATTAAAATAACTTCTAAAGAATATGTTGAATATATTGAGTTGGTAACCAAAAAAATAGAAGAAAACAAAGACTATATAACTAAGCTTGATTCCATAACAGGTGACGGAGACCATTGGGTTAATATTAACATGGGTTTTCAGAAGCTGGTTGAGAATAAGGAATTATTATTATCATTAAAGCTTGGTGATATGTTCAAAAAAATCGGCATGTTGATTATGAGTACTGTTGGAGGTTCATCAGGAGTTTTATATGGTAGTGCGTTTATAGGTGCTGCAAAAACTATTGGTGATAAAGAAGAAATGGACATCAATCTATTATGTGATGTTTTAGAAGCTGAACTTAATGCAATCATGGAGAGAGGTAATGCAAAACCAAACTTCAAGACTATGATTGACAGTATGTATCCAGCAGTTAACGCATTGAAAGATGCTCTTGATAAGAAACTAGACGATTATGATGCTTTACAGGCAATGAAGCAGGGTGCTATTGATGGAATGAATAGTACAAAAGATATGGAAGCGGTTAGAGGACGTGCTTGCTACCAGCCTAACAAAGGGGTTGGACATCTGGATCCAGGAGCTGTTACCATGTGTTATCAGCTTGAAGTATTAGTTGACTATTTGTGTAAATAAGTAGTATAATGTTACTAAAATATAGCAAATTATGGTTTATTATAGGGTAGTTTCTACCCTATTTTTTCCTTATAAGAAACTCCATTTTTTAAGAATATAAAATGAACTTTTAATATGTATAAAGAAAACTTAACTAATGGACAAATTGCTTTGCTGAATGAGGCGTAGCCTCTTTTCTTAGGAGGTATTTTTATGTATCTTGTTGAATTAAAAGAAATAGCTTCCAAATTTGCTGAAACTATATCTAAGATTCTTAATATCGATGTAATTATCATTGATGATAAATATAATATGATTGGTAATACGTTCTATTATACCGATGAACCAACACCTATAAGTAGATATTCTATGTTAGGTGAGGTTATGCATACTGGTAAAGTAGTTGCAGTTAGCGATAAATCTACTTATAAACATTGTAAGAACTGTCCGGATTTGAAGAAGTGTGCTATATCTGGTCTTGTCAGTGTACCTATTTTCTTTGAAAATAAAGTAGTCGGTGCCATTGCATTGTTGGTACCTGTTAATAAGACTAGTCCTGTTTTTGAAAATCTGCAAAACTCTATAGAATTTCTTGAAAGAATGTCGGACCTGCTTAGTTCAAAACTTTATAGTACAGATAACTATAATAAACTTAATGTTATAAAAAAAGAGCGGGAAATCATCATTAATATGATAGAAGATGCCTTGGTTCTTATCAATAACAAAAAAGAGGTTGTTCATTATAACCAACAATTTGAAAAATATTTCAAGATAGAAAAAGACATCACAGGTGATAACATTGAACAAATAATTGATCATCAACTAATTCATGAGATGATGATGTTCAGAGAAGATTTCTCATACAAAGTATTTTCCTATGATAAAGGAAACAACAGTTTTTATGGATTTATATCCAGTAGGAATATCATAATTAATGGTATTGATCATGGAATGCTTTTAACATTTAAGAGTATTGGAAAAGTATATAACGCTCTCAATGAAATAATGGATAATAAAGTTAACATATCATTTGATACCCTATTAGGTAATGATCCTGTTTTTGTAGATCAAATCAATAAGGCAAAACAGTTGTCTGTAACATCTGAAAATATATTGATATGTGGTAAACCAGGCTTAGGTAAATCTGTTTTATCAAGGGCTATCCATAATTTTTCTGATAGGTCTAATCAGTATTTTTTATATGTGGATTGTGAAAACATCCCTTATGAACTTTTGGAACATGAGATTTTTGGCAGTGAGAACGAAACTACAGTTCTTAACCCGAGTATAGGTAAGCTTAGAATGGCACATAAAGGTACTATATTCTTTAAAAATATCTCTGAAATGCCTTTGTATCTACAAAAAAGATTAGTTGAAGTAATAAAGACCAAGCAAATAAAATTAGGAACATACAAAGGATTTAACCTAGATATCAGAATGATTTTTGATACAAGTCATGATTTGGATTCACTTGTAAAACAAGGAAGTTTTGATGAAGAACTTTATTATAGGATTTCAAAAAATACTATAACTATACCATCACTTGAAGAACGTAAAGGTGATATAAAAATCATAGTTGATAATACTTTGCATAAACTTAAAAACAAGTATATGAAGACAAATCTACTGATACAAGAAGAAGTATTGGATATGATGTATAATTATAGTTGGCCCAATAATGTTCGTGAAATCGAAAAGGTAATGGAGAGAATCATTTGTAACAGTGATTCTGATGTAATAACACCAGAAGATGTGAAACACTTGAATTTTGCAAGCGGAAGCAATAAAGAAATAATGAATGTAGAAGATATGGAAAAAGAACTAATTATAAAAATGATGAAAAAATATAAATCCAAAAACCAAGTAGCAGAAGCTATGGGTATAGGAAGAGCAACACTATATAGAAAACTGAAAAAATATGAGCTTAATTAATTTTTATAACTAAAGATAAAATGGGCTGTTTCATAATATATTACAAGCGTAAGCTGAATGAATGTATTATGAGATAGTCCTTTTTTGTATTATAAGAAAAGTTTCTACTGAAGATGTGACGTAGTCGCTATTTTGCATAAAAAAATACGATAGTACTAAGGGGAACTATCGCAAAATACTGTTTATTAAACTACTAAAGTATTGTATTATTATACAATAAAAATAACTGTTTGTCAAATTTTGTTGTAGATAATATAATTATGACAATTTATGCAGTAAAAAGTATATTAATAAATTATTATAATAATAAAAATGTCATATTATAGTGTAGGTATTGTAATTTATGATAGTAGGACTAAGGACTTAAATTATATTTCTGTTATAAATATAAATTTTTATAAATTTAACTTATTAGTCAAAAAAATAAATTATTTATAGTAAATATTACTATAACTACTTAATGATTATCCAATTTCTATAGCAGTTGTTAATTAATATTTGAATATAAATTATACAATATGTTACAAAAATAGATGAAATATACTTAAAAATAACAATATAATTGCATTATATAGTATATGATAGTATAATATTCATAGATGAAAAATATGGAAATTTAACAAATGACAAACTAGATGGGATGGGTGATTTTGTGAAACTTAAGAGAAATAATAAAATAAAATTCTCTAAAAAAGCTAAACGGACTAAGGCGGTAACTAATAAATCTATCAATAAGAAAATTAAAAATAAAAAAGTAAAGAAAAAAGAAAAAGTGAAAAGCATTAAAAACTATAATAAGGCAATAAAAGAACGTTTTCCATTGAAGTTGAAGTTAACCATTTCACATACTCTTGCAGCAATACTACCTATATTGATAATATCATTGTTCTTATTAAATATAGTCAAATCTACAATGACTGAACAAGTAGAGAACAATAATACAAAATTAATGAATAGCATAAATGAAAATATCAATATGAAATTAAAGGAAATAGAGAACACCTCAATGGTTATCATGAGTGATGATTCTCTTGTAAAAACAGTATCAAAAAGTAAAGATGACTATGAAAATCTGTTTGATATGTTAAAAGAAAGAGATTCATTAATCAATGAAAAACTATTCTCTATACAATATTCAAATACGAGCATTCAAAACATTATAATTGTAAAAAAAGATGAAACAATAGAATGTAGAGCTACTCATGGAAAGATCTCAGAAGGTTTCTTTGATAGCGACATTTATAAAACGGTTAGTGAAGCCAGAGGCAGAGCGGTATGGCTAAGCAATGTCTACGATAATCCGGAAAGCATTTATCTAATGAGGAAATTGACTAGGATATCAACTGCACATGAAATTGGTGTATTGATAATTGAAGTAAAGAAATCATATCTAACAGAAGTCTTTGAAAATCTTGAGGATAAGACAGATGAATTCATAATTGATGAGAACGGAGTTATTGTATATAATGCTGATCCAGAAAGATTAAAGCAACAATTAGAAATATACGGGGAAATTGAGAGTAGGATTGAAGAAGAAGATGATGCAGAAATAGTTACAGGTAATATTACAATAGAAGGTCAAATGACTTCCTTTGTAAGATGTAGCAACAATTGGTTTTATGTTGAACAAATATCTAAAAAAGATTTCTTAGGAGTAATAGATAGAATCAAGACTAATATCTTATTATTAGGTTTGGTGATTAGTGTTATAGCTATTATACTATCCAGCATAGTATCACTCAACATTAGCTATCCTATCAAATACATCAGAAATAAAATGAAATTAGTAGAAGATGGTGACCTTACAGCAGTATCTAACATAAAAGGTAAATACGATATGGGGCAGTTATCTCATAGTTATAACATGATGCTGCAAAGTACTAAGAACCTCATAAACAACAATAGAGATCTGACCAAGGTAGTATCCGATAATTCTAATCAGGTTGCAGAAATAGCAAGACATTCTGCTGCTGGTTCAAGAGAAGTTACTATTGCTGTTGAATCTGTTTCACAAGGTGCAATGGAACAAGCAAGAGACGCAGAAAATGCAGCAAATGTTGTTAAGAAGTTTATTGACAAATTCAATGAAACAGAAGATTACTTCAACAAAGTTGTTGAGGCTACAGAGGATACAAAAGAAATAAGTGTACAAGCTACAGATATAATCAAAGAGTTGAATGATAGTACGGTAGATGCAACAGAGTTATCCAACAACTTTAAAAAAGATATTTTAAGCTTAGTTGATAAATTCAAAGAGATACTAAAGATAATTGGACTCATAGATGGAATCAGTGAACAATCCAATCTGCTTGCACTTAATGCAGCTATTGAAGCAGCAAGGGCAGGAGAAGCAGGAAAAGGATTTGCAGTTGTTGCTGATGAAGTTAGAAAGCTTGCTGTACAATCAAAAGATGCTGCAAAAGATATATCATTGATAGTAGGTAAAGTACATACAGCTACTAGCGAAACAGCAAAAATGATAGAAGAAGGCGGAAATATTTTTGTAAGACAGCAGGAAGCAGTTAATAAAACAGATGATGCATTTGGTATTATCGTCAAGAATATGGATCAAATAAAGAATAAAGTTGATCAAGTATTTGAAATGTTAGCAGGTTTTGATGAAATTCAAGATGAGGCAATAACTTCCATAACTAGTATAGCATCTATAGCTCAGGAGTCGGCAGCAGCCATAGAAGAAGTATTAGCTACTGGAGAAGAGCAAACATCTTCAGCAGAACAGCTAGTTAATATGTCAGGTGAATTGGCTAAGGTTATTGAAGAAATGAATAATAGTCTAGATGAATTCAAGATAGATTAGCAAATATGGAGCCTATGGCTCCTTTTTTGTATCATAATATTGTCCCTTTCCACATTATATGATAAAATTAGTAAACAAGAAATATTTATGAATATTATACATATGAGACTAACAAGACTATTGATTGTAGATTAACCATGAACATAGATTATTAATGTATTTAGAGTAGTTAGGGCGTGATTTTATATGGCTGTACAAGATAAAATGAATTTTACACATCTCCATGTCCATACAGAGTATAGCTTACTGGACGGTTCTAGTAAGATACAAGAACTTGTAGCTAGAACAAAAGAATTAGGTATGGATAGTATAGCTATAACGGACCATGGTGTAATGTATGGTGTTATAGATTTTTACAGAGCTGCCAAAAATGAAGGCATCAAGCCCATTATTGGTTGTGAAGTATATGTAGCTGCTAGAAAAAGAACAGATAAAGACTCTCATCTTGATTCTACTTTTTATCATCTTGTTCTACTAGCGGAAAACCAAACAGGATACAAGAATCTGATGAAGCTGGTATCAAAAGCTTTTGTAGAGGGCTTTTATTATAAACCAAGAATAGACCTTGAAATACTTGAAAAGTATAGTGAAGGAATAATAGGAACAAGTGCCTGCCTAGGTGGACATGTGCAGTCAGCTATATTGAATGTGTCTTATGATAAAGCTAAAGAGGTAGCACTAAGATATAATGAGATACTAGGAGAAGGAAATTTTTACTTGGAATTGCAGGACCATGGGTACAAAGAGCAAAAACAAGTTAACCAAGAACTGATTAGACTTAGTAAAGAAACAGGAATACCTCTTATTGCCAGTAATGATGTTCATTACACCTTCAAAGAAGATAGTAAAGCACATGATATATTATTATGTATCCAAACCAACAAAAAAGTTAATGACGAAGATAGAATGAGATACAAAGGCGGACAATTCTATTTGAAGTCTCCAGAAGAAATGTATGAGCTCTTTCCTTATGCCAAGGAAGCTCTTCAAAATACATATGAGATAGCAAAAAGATGTAATGTGGAATTTGAATTCGGCAACACCAAATTACCAAAATTTGATGTACCAACAGATTACGATGCAAAATCCTATCTAAGAAAACTTTGTCAAGACGGTCTCATAGCAAGATATAAAGAACCTACCAAGGAATTACAGGAAAGGCTGGATTATGAACTTTCAGTAATTGAACAAATGGGTTACGTTGATTATTTCTTGATAGTATGGGATTTCATAAGATATGCAAAAGATAATGGAATCATGGTAGGACCTGGTAGAGGATCAGCAGCTGGAAGTATAGTATCATACAGTTTAAGAATTACAGACATCGATCCTATCAAGTATAATCTTATTTTTGAAAGATTCCTCAATCCAGAACGTGTCAGCATGCCTGATATTGATATTGACTTTTGTTATGAAAGAAGGCAAGAGGTAATTGATTATGTTGTAGAAAAATATGGAGAAGAGAAAGTAGCTCAGATTATTACATTTGGTACAATGGCAGCTAGAGCGGTTATAAGAGATGTAGGTAGAGCACTTGACCTTCCATATGCACAAGTTGATAAAGTAGCTAAGATGATTCCATCAGAACTGGGAATCAATATTAAGAGAGCGCTAAAAATCAATAGTGAACTAAGTGATCTATATGAAGAAGATGAAGAAACCAAATACTTGATTGATATGTCTATGAGATTAGAAGGGTTGCCAAGACATAGTTCAACACATGCAGCTGGTGTAGTTATATGTCAAGAACCTGTTATGGAATACGTGCCTCTTAATGCTAATGATGGTGCTATTACAACCCAATTCACTATGACAACTCTAGAAGAATTAGGACTTCTAAAAATGGATTTCTTGGGACTCAGGACATTAACAGTAATCCAGAATGCCTTTAAACAGATAGCTTACAGAGGAATTGATATAACTGTAGAAGATATAGATTATAATGACAAAGAAGTCTATGAACTTATAGGTTCAGGAAAAACAGAAGGTATCTTCCAATTGGAAAGTGCCGGAATGAAAAGCTTTATGAAAGAGCTAAGACCTGAGAGTCTAGAAGATATTATAGCTGGAATCTCTCTATATAGACCAGGTCCAATGGATTTTATACCAAAATACATAAAAGGTAAACATAATCCTGAAAAAATAGAATATACTTGTGCTGAGCTTGAACCTATCTTACAGCCTACATATGGTTGTATAGTATATCAAGAACAAGTTATGCAGATTGTTAGAGACTTAGCAGGATATACATTAGGCAGAAGTGACTTGGTTCGTAGAGCTATGTCTAAGAAAAAAGCCAAAGTCATGGAAAAAGAACGACAGAACTTTATCTATGGTAATGAAAAAGAAAATGTAAAAGGCTGTATCAATAACGGTATTCCTGAAAAAGTTGCAAATACAATTTATGATGAAATGATTGACTTTGCAAAATACGCCTTTAATAAATCCCATGCAGCAGCTTACGCAGTAGTAGCTTATCAAACAGCATGGTTAAAAAAATATTATCCTGTTGAATTTATGGCGGCATTACTAACCTCTGTTATGTATAATTCAGCCAAAGTATCTGAATATATTGGAACCTGCAGGAATATGGGAATCCAGTTGCTTCCACCAGATGTTAATGAAGGATATGCAGACTTCTCAGTATCAGATGGCAAAATCAGATATGGACTTGCAGCCATTAAGAATGTGGGGAAATCTGCTATAAAATCTCTAGTAGCTGAAAGAAAAGAAAATGGTGACTACATTAGTATAACTAATTTCTGCGAAAGATTAGCAGGCAATGATCTCAACAAAAGGATGATTGAGAGTTCAATAAAAGCTGGTGCCTTTGATTCATTAAAAGGAACAAGGAAACAATATATGCATTCATATAAAGCAATAATGGATGGCATAATCCAAACTAAGAAGAGAAGCATTGAAGGTCAAATCAATCTATTCGATTTTGCTACAGATGAAGAAACAGGTAAGAATCAATTCGAAGAGCAATTACCTGATGTCGGAGAGTTTCCAGAAGAAGCATTACTAGCTAATGAAAAAGAAGTATTGGGAATATATCTTAGTGGTCATCCATTAGAAAAATACAAAGAAGAAATCAATAGCTTGACCAATGTACGCAGTAGTGATTTTGTTTATTCAGAAGATGAAGAAGTAATCAGCAAGTTATATGATGGACAAGAAGTAGTCATCGGTGGTATGATTACAGCCAAGACAGTAAAATCAACAAGAAATAATAAAATGATGGCATTCATAACTCTAGAAGATCTTTATGGAATGGTTGAAATCATAATATTCCCTAATGATTATGAGAAGAATAAGAACATAATAAATGAAGATGCCAAGATATTTGTAAAAGGTAGAGTAAGTATAGTTGATGAACAAGACTCAAAGATTATACTTCAAAGGATAATACCTTTTGAAAATATAAAAAACAATCTATATATCAAGGTGAAAGATTTTAACACCTACAAAGAATTATACGATCAGATTGTTAAACCTATATCTGAATACAAAGGTGAAGATAAAGTAATTATATATCTAGAGAAAGAAAAAACTATTAAAAAATTACAAAATAACTATAATGTGAATATAAATAACGAATTATTGACAAAATTAAAATTGATTTTAGGACAAGAATGTGTTAAGGTAAAGAGAATATTAAATTAGAAAACTAATAAAAAAATTAAATTAAAACTTTAAATACATGTGACATGGAGGTAAATATATGGCTAAACAAATTAACACAATTGGAGTACTTACTAGTGGTGGAGATGCACCAGGAATGAATGCAACAATAAGAGCCGTTGTAAGGACTGCACTATCAAAAGGTAAAAAAGTTGTAGGTATAAAAAGAGGTTATAATGGATTAATTTCTGGAGATATCCACGAAATGGGTTCAAAAGATGTATCAGACATCATTCAAAGAGGTGGAACAATACTTCATACAGCACGTTGTCTTGAATTTATCAAACCTGAAGGACAAAAACGTGGAGCAGAGATGTGTAAAGTATTCGGTATTGATGGATTAGTAGTCATTGGTGGAGACGGTTCCTTCAAAGGAGCTGAAAAACTAGCAGGACTTGGAATCAATACTATCGGTGTACCAGGAACAATTGACTTGGATATCGCATGTACAGATTATACAATTGGTTTTGATACAGCTGTTAACACAGCTATGGAAGCAATAGACAAAGTAAGAGACACATCTACTTCCCATGAAAGATGTTCAGTTGTTGAAGTTATGGGTAGAGATGCTGGATATATTGCATTATGGTGTGGAATCACTAATGGTGCAGAAGCAGTATTATTACCAGAAAAGAAAAACATGTCCCAAGAAGAATTAATCAGAATGATAATAGAAAACAGAAACAAAGGTAAGAGACATAACTTAATCATTAACGCTGAAGGATCTTCCGAAGACTCAGTTAAATTAGCTAAAAAAATCGAAGAAGTAACAGGAATATCTACAAGAGCAACTATCCTAGGTCACCTACAAAGAGGAGGAAGTCCTAGCGCTGTAGACAGAATGCATGCATCAATGATGGGTTCAATAGCAGTTGACTTACTCTGTGAAGGCAAAAGCAACAGAGTAGTAGCTTACAAAGAAGGTCAATACCTAGATTACGATATCAACGAAGCATTAGCAATGCAAAAATCAATCAGCGAAAAAAGATATGATTTAAGTAAGATTCTATCAATATAATATATAGAAACATCAGAGCGGAGAAATTATTTCTTCGCTTTTTAAATTGGATTAATGGATACCATCTGATACAATGACATTGGGTAAATATGAACCAAGTATTTTAACTTAGATATGAAATGGGAATGGTAATATCTACAGAACAGAACGAACATGATTACATTTTTTTAGAAAAGATAGGTGATTATTGGTATGCATCAAAATGATATTAAACGAATGAGAATGGAAATAGCTAGAACAATTAAAGAAGTATTTGGGAACAGGATTAAAAGTCTAGAAATATATGATATTGTAGAAGTACCTTCACACTGGGCTTTTAAAATCAAATTTATAGTATATGACTACTTTGTTGTTCTTTTCAATTATGAACTTGATATAATTGGATTTTCTATAGAACTTGGTTCTGGAAAATATGTCAGTTTATCACAGGAAAAACATTGTTATTCTAATACTGATATGGCTACTTTCATTAATGAAATCAAAGAAGAGTTGGAGCTGCGTATTCCAGATAAATACCTAATTGCTCGTGGTTGGATGTAATTAAAAGATTACAAATATATGACTCTAAACTATTAAAACTTGAAGTTTAATACATTTTTTGTGCAGAATAAAATATATCTATCATTACTTATAAGTAGCTCTTATAGTAGCAGACATATTATAGAGATCGCTTCGTTAATATATTATATTAAGAAAGGATATTTTAAATATCATGAATAGTATTAGAGTTAAGAAGGTATGTTTTTTTATAAATATATTTATAATTTTGGTGCTCATATTCGGTTATCATAATCAATATTCAAGAGCAAATAAAATATTTATATTTTCTGAGACCGCTAATAGTAATACATTTACTGCTGTAGGAATGAGTATAAGTAATATTTATGGAAATCTTGAGAGAAATGTTTTTAAAGACAATGCATCTGAGAGCGATGTTAATGAAGCGTTACTAGTTATACAAAGGGATATAAAACAGATTGAAGTATTATCAAGAAGCTTCGTACGTTCTGGTGTTGAAAAATATGAAAATGATTCCACTATACTTGGTAGATTATCATTAGGTTTATCAAATTATTTTCAAGATATTAATAGAATTGTAAGCTATAGTACAGAAAAAAAAGAGCAATTATTGTTAAATCTTAATGACTTGCAAAATAAGATAAAAGAATTAAATGCAAACAACGAATACTCTACTGAAGAAAGATTACATATCTTCATTACCTATATTAAGGAATATAATGGATGGGAAAAGAGACTTAGAAGCGAAATTTTTGAGATGATGTTTTATTGATGTAAATGCTATATGAAGCATTTGGATAAGTAATAGCTATGAGATTTAATTAAAGATTATTGTAAGAGATAATGATAGAATAAGTTGTTTGGAGTGTATCCAAACAGCTTATTATTATGGATAAATATAGTAATCTTAGCTACTTTAAGTCACTCAGCCACCAGCATAATTATCAATACAAAGGTGGCAATAACAGGAAACCGATATCGTAATAGTACAAATAATATCACTCACATCCATTTTATATAGATAAGTATATATGTATAATAATAAATACATCATTACAATACAAATGTAACATAACAAAACATCCAATTTGACATGATTTTATGATAAAATGTTATACAGAAGATAAATAAACATTGCCCTGATAGTGAGGAGAAACATTATGAATCTGATACAAAAAAGTGTTGAAGTAATAAAAAATAATCAACTTAATTCTGGAATCATTATTGGCAGTCACAAAGCCGGCGCATATAATTGCTGTTTTTTAAAAGACAATAGTTTCAGTGTATATGCCCTGGAGCTTATGGGAGAATATACTGTAGCAGAAAAATACTATGATTGGTCCAGTAAAAAAATAATAGAATTACAATATAAAATCATCAATGCCATAAAAAGGCAGAATAACAATGAAAAACTGTTGAACAGCGATTACTTACATTCTATCTATAATGCCAATGGAATAGAGGATGAACAAAGATCCAACTTTCAACTTGACGGTTATGGAGTATGGCTATGGGGGATATGCCAACATATAAAAAGAACTAATCAGAATAAAGATATTTATATTAAGAGCATCAAGCTTATCGCAGGATACTTACAATGCTTCTGGCAATCACCATGTTTCGGTTGCTGGGAAGAAAAGGATGACAGGATTCACACATCTACACTTGCATGTATATATGGTGGATTGTACGAAGCAAATAGTATCATTACTGAAATAGATTATGAAGAGATTGCAAAAGAAATAAAGTCTTATATTCTGAAAAATTGCGTTATAGATGGTAGACTTTCAAAATATGCCTTCTATGATGATATGGATTCAAGTCTAATATTTTTAGCATTACCATTTCAGGTTTTTGAACTAACTGATGATATAATGATTAAAACTGTAGAAGAGATAGAAAAAAATTTATTAGAAGACGGTGGACTGCATCGTTACACAACGGATTCATATTACGGTGGAGGAAGATGGATAAACCTCACATGTTGGTTAGCTTGGTATTATAGAAAAACAGGAAATATCAATAAAGGGGATAGATTACTGGAATGGGTAGAAAAATGCAGTAATAGTAATGGAGAGTTTCCTGAACAAGTAATTGATAAGGTACTTAACTTTGATTATATAGAAAGATGGAGAGAGCTCTTTGGAGACATAGTTTGTCCATCACTCTGGTCACATGCAATGTATATAATTGCAAAAGTTGATTAAAATTCAGCTTTGCATTTACACTAAACTCTATATTTTGAAGGGGGAACACCCACATATTTTTTAAATAACCTGCTAAAATAGTAAGGGTCTTCAACACCAACCAGATACCCGATTTCCGATACTTTTAGAGAAGTTGAAGCAATTAATTCCTTTGCTTTATTTATTCTGATAATATTCAAATAGTTGAGTATGGAATATCCTGTAATCTTCTGGAATGCTCTATTGAGATAATCATAATTAAGTTCAAACATTTCTTCAATATCACTACTCGTCATCTTTTTCTGATACTCATTATTAATATAATCAATGATATTTTGTACAGTATGATAAACCCTAGGTAAGGGTTTTTCTTGTTCATTGATGATTGTCGTTAGATATTCTCGGCATACTTTAATTAGTATCTCATGTAATTTACAAGAAGTATATATTTTATAATCTTCCATTTTTTTATAATAATCAGTAATACCGTCTTTGATAGTATGGAATAAATTCATTAAAAGCAACTTATTGGAGATATTGAATTGCTTACAAAAAAAAGAAATCGACTCTGTTGGAATATCTTCAGATAAAGGATTGCTTTCTAAGGTAAGGCGACGTTTAAGAATCATGTCATCAATATGCTTTTTATTGGTTGTTGTCAAATCAGAATGCTTGAAATGGATATAATAATAACTGCAAGTAGCTTTTTTATAACCTTTATGTAATTTATTAGGTTCTAACAGGAAAAAGTCACCTTTCCCAAGTATGTATTTTTTGGAGTTCTCCTCAATATACATGGTTCCGCTTTCCATTATGTATAAAACATATTCATTGAGTTGTCGGGCAAAATGACTCCAAGGTTCAACATAGTTCACGTACCCAATATAACGAACTCTAGGAATTATATCTAAATTAATTTGGAATTGCAAATTATCACATCCTATTATTTACATCAACCTATAGTTGAATTGATTGACAAGATAACACAATTCTAAAAATAAAGAGTTAAACAATATATAGACTCAGTATAATTAGAAGTATCAGTAGTTATTATATACTAGATTAAAATAACTTTCAATAAATTGGATATTTTTAGTATTTTAGTTATATTAGATGTAAGTCTGTAATAATGTTTTTATCTGATTCAGTTTTTACAAACAAAAAAAATCTATATTATCGGTTTTACACAAAAAAAGTCGGGATTATACATTCATAATTATTCATAATAGAGATATAATTTGAAGTGTAGTGCAAACGGTTTCGCATAAATGAACAATAGCATAATTATTATAAACCTCTCACTATATAATTTCTATAAAAGCATTCAAAGAATTATACTATCCAACTAATGAAAAAATATATTGAACTAATGATTATTAAAGAAAATTATTCAATATAGTAAGCTATTAAAAATAATAGGGAGGAATTATTAATGAAAAAAGTTATTAGTATTCTATTAGCATTAACAATGTTAGTATCTATCACTGGCTGTACAGGGAAGAAAGAGGAAGTAGACAAAAAAACAAATGGCGAAATTAGTTCAGATGATACTACAAACCAAGAAGATGAGACCTCAGAAGATATATCATCAAAGTATGAAGGACTAGTAAATATTGATGAAGACAGCAATGGAGTTCTTGATTGGCAGGAAAAAGAGATTGACCTTGTATTCGCAATGAAATTCTACGGTACAGAAGATGATCAAAATACTATGTTTTTGAATATAAAAAAATTCATGGAAAAATATCCAAATATAAAAGTAACCAGAGATGCACAGTTCAAGGAACAAATTGATGATTTTGAAGAATTGGAAATACTGACAGCAAGATCAGTTGAAGGAACACTGCCTGATATATTCTACTCACCAATGTCCGCAGAAGTATATGATAGAGAATTAGTTCTTGATTTAACACCATATGTTGAATCTGACAAAGAAGCTGATATGATATCAGAAAATGCAAAAGAATTCATGAAATCCTATGATGGCAAGATTATATATGGTCTGCCTTTTCAATCTGTTGGTAGAATTCCAGTACTTAACCTAAAACTACTAAGAGAAAATAACATCACAATCCCAGGTTATGACTGGACGTACGAAGACTACGAAAAACTACGTGAGGAAGTTGCCAAGCTAACACCTAACAATCCAATATTCCCAGGAATAATAGATTTCTCTGAGATTGGTCCTCATTACTTTGACAGTATCCCAAACGGATGGAAAGGTTACAATGCTGAGACAGGAAAGTTTGATTTCGCTAGCAGTAAAAGGTTCGGAGAATGGTTTGAACTAGTAGCAAAAGAAGGAAAAGAAGGATTACACTTCTATGATTTGACAGAAGAAGAAAGAACAGCAAAATGTGGAAACTTTGGATGGCCATGGGGTGATGGTTTTGAAGCAGTAGGTAATGTATGGCTATATGCTCTTCATGGAGATGTAAATACTCTAATAAAAGAAAGAGAATTAGAGATTGACATCTATCCAATGCCAAAAGCTCCAGAAGGTGGAACAACCTCAATACAGGCTTATTACGATACATTAAGTCTATCAAGAAATTTGGAAGATGATCCAGTAAAAGCAGAAGCTGCATTCCAACTGTTGAAATGGCTTAGTTATGGAGAAGAAGGATTAAAAGCAAAATGGGCATTAATAGATGAATATACTGGGTTGCCAGAAGATGCACCACTTAGGGCAGAAGATAAACTAATGGATTTTATACAAGGATGGCCAGTGACTACCAATCCAGAAGTGCTCAAGTATCATCCACTTGTTAAAGGCTTCCCAGAAGATAGTCAGTTAGCTATTTATAATTTTGAAGCATTCAAAGATGAAGATTTCCAACAGATATTATCTAATCCAGTACCTTATCCAAGAAACATACCTGCTGTAGCAAGAGCTTACGCACAGCTTAATATCTGGGATATTAAAAATCAGATCAAGGATCAAGGTGTAAGATATAGTGATATCGCCGAAGAGTGGGATGAATTAATGAATACATACCTTGATGATTACCTTAGAGAATATAAGAATAAGTAATTGAATCAACTTTCCTAATACTAAAACAAGTACCATACTTGATTTAAGATGGAAAAGTTGAATATTGATTAAAATAATACTGAGGGGCTGTCTTATAATACATTTTAACGTCAATATCAAGGAAAATAGACTAGGTTTAGATTCAAAAATGTATTACACAGTCCCTTCAGTAAACTGTTAGGTGAGAAAAACTATGAAAAAATGGATATTATTGGTTTGTAGTATTTTAGTGGTAACAGGTATTATTACCTTGAATATGCAGAAAGATGGACCAGCTTGTGACGTTCTAGCATCTATTGATTACACAAAAAGTATTGAAGCTGTTGAAGAATATACCAATACTTATACAGGTGAGACTAATTATTACAACATAATCAATGAATGGACCAAGAATAAAATAACTGAATCAGATGAGAGATTTATTATTGACAGTGAGAATACTGAAGGTGGTATTCTATATGATAATAACTTTGGTTACAAGTCTAATGTAAGATACTTGCATCCTGGGGATGACATCACTTTTCAAATAGAAACCGAGAAGGAAAGTCTTTATGAAATCTGGTTGGATTATTATATCATGGACAAAACATATCTAAGACCAGAGATTCAAGTAACTATCAATGATGAAGAACAATTCAATGAAGCTAACAAAATAGAATTACCTATGAATTGGCAGGTAGGTAAGTTAAATGATGAAGAAAAATTTGATCGATATGGTGACGAGTTGATGCCGAAATCAGTTAAGAAGATGATATGGGAAAATAAACCTTTACAAGACCCTAATCATTTTTTTATACAGCCTTTGAAATTCAGATTCAATAAAGGTGTTAATAAGGTAAAACTAACAGTAAATGAGGGATATCTCTTAATAGGTAAAATAAGCATAAAGAATACTCATGAGACTATACCTACATATGAACAATATCTAAAAAAGATTAAAGAAGAAAAACAATCCATACAAAAGATGGTCGTTATTGAGGCTGAAGACATATTCATGAAAAGTCGACAGAGCATTAGAACCAAGTATGTACGAAATCCTAGTATAACACCCTATGCTTATAAAAACAGAGTGCTTAATGTACTTGATGGATACTCATTTGGAGATAGTGGTGATAAGGTAATCTATAAATTCAATATAACAGAAACAGGTTATTATAACGTGGCTGTAAAATATTCTCAAGATACCAATAACGGGTTATCAACCCATAGAAGAATCACCATCGATGATAAAGTTCCATTTAGTGAGCTATCTTATTATGATTTCAGCTATTCCAGTGGTTGGAAAAATGAAACTCTTGCTGATGAAAAAGGAATACCATTTGATATTTTTCTTGAAAAAGGTGAGCACACTTTAGAATTATCTATTGATAACACCAAGGTAAGAGATATCTACCATGAATTAATGAATACACTTGATAGTATTGAAGCTGTTGCAAAAGATATCAAGAAACTAACAGGCGGATTAGTGGATAAAGAAAGAAAATGGAAGATAAATAAATATATGCCTGGTATAAGAACCTATCTACATGGTATATATAACAAGATAAAAATTCAAAAAGCAGCCTTAATCGAATATACAGGTAATAGTGATTTGCCTATCATATCTGAAATAGATATTGCAATGAATCTAATAAAGGATTTCATTGTAGACCCAGAGGATTTACCCCATTATATGTCTAAATTCAATGATGGTGAGTCATCTGCTTATGGACGAATCAATGCTGTATTACCTACATTAGTATACAATCCAATGCATCTTGATAAGATATATATTTATAATGATGAACAATTACCAAGTGCAGAATCAGGATTTATTACTAATACAAAAGAGAATACAAAATCATTCGTTTACTCATTCTTAGATCCAAAATATAACCAATCTGACAAGGTTGATGACAGAACTATAGAAATATGGGTAAACAAATCCAGACTATATGTTGAAATCATGCAAAGGATGATTGATGAGAAGTTCACACCAGAAACAGGAATAAAGGTTAACCTATCCTTACTGCCAGATGAAAACAAAATCATATTATCTAATGCGGCAGAGAACACACCAGACGCTGCCATAGGAATATCACATTCCAAGCCTTTTGAATTTGCACTTCGTGGTATAGTGGAGAATCTTAGAGATTACGAAGGCTTCTATGACCTAGCAGAAGAATTTGATAAATGTGCTTTTATACCTTTTATATATGATAAAGGTGTTTATGCCATACCAGAGACTCAAGATGTCAAACTGTTATTTTATCGTAAAGACATATTGGACTTCTTAGGAGTTAAACCACCAAAGACATGGCAAGATGTTACAGGGCTTGTACCTATACTGAAAAAATATGATATGAATTTCTATACACCACTTGGTTCAGATTCTTCATATAAGGGATTAGATACAACAACCCCATTTATATATGAATTCGGCGGAAGGCTTTATGATGATACGGGAAGCAAAACAATAATCAATGATAAAAAGTCATATGAGGCTTTTGAATTTATGACTGATTTGTTTACAGTATATAACGTACCTATAACAACATCCAACTTTTTTCAGAAGTTCCGTAATGGCAAAACTCCTGTTGGGATAGGTGATGCCAATACATACATTCAGCTGAAATATGCCGCACCAGAATTATCTGGACAATGGGGTATATTACCAATACCAGGTGTGAAAAATGCAGAAGGTGTCATTGAACGTTGGGACCCTACATATGGAACTTCAAGCATTGTGT
Organism: Vallitalea guaymasensis; assembly: GCF_018141425.1. NCBI lineage: Bacteria > Bacillati > Bacillota > Clostridia > Lachnospirales > Vallitaleaceae > Vallitalea > Vallitalea guaymasensis. The sequence continues at coordinate 1,826,589 of NZ_CP058561.1, read as the reverse complement.
TCAAAAACAGTACAAAGAAACAATTGAGCTGGAAATTCATAAAATGGTGGTCAAGTGCTGATATACAAAGAGATTTCTCCTATGCCATTCAATCTACATTAGGAGATAAATTCTTATATATGACTGCGAATATAGAAGGGTTCAAAAAAAGTGCATGGCCTTCTGACTCCAAGAAAGTGATACTTGAACAATGGAAATGGATTCAAACAACAGGTAAGGTGCCTGGAGATTATATGCTGGAAAGAGAGTTAAGCAATGCATGGAACAAAGTAGTCTTTGATGGAGAAAATCCGAGAATTGCATTAGATGAAGCTGTAGCAACAATAAATCGGGAACTAGAGAGAAAACTGAAGGAATTTGGATATATTGTAGATGGAAAGCTTGTCAAAGAATATGTTGTACCAGATATACATAATGTAGAGAAGTGGGTGAGACAGAATGAAGAGTAATAATAAGGAATTGATGTCTTTTAAGAAGAGATTAGGAAATGTAAAAGAGTCACCTTATATTTTTATATTACCATATGCAGTGTTATTCATTATGCTGATTGTATTACCCGTATTGGTTGCGATAGGATTATCTTTTACTTATTTTAATACAATAGAGATACCAAAATTCATAGGGTTCAAGAACTATGTAGACCTGTTGACTGGCGATTCTGTATTTCTTCAGCATGGAGTATCCAATACAATAATGTATTCCTTGATTGTTGGACCTGTAGGTTATATGCTAGCTTTTTTCTTGGCATGGATGCTTTCCCAAGTACCTCATAGGGTAAGAACGATCTATACGGTTATCATCTATTCACCATCCATAACAGGTCCTATAATGATGTCCGTTGTATGGAAAGTCATCTTCAGTGGTGACCAAACAGGTTATCTCAACTATTGGTTGATGAGATTGCAGATAATAAATGAGCCAGTGCAATGGCTCCAGTCTCCTGAACATCTTATGCCCATAATGATCTTTATAGGATTATGGGGAAGCATGGGAGTAGGATTCCTTGCAATGTTAGCAGGTCTTTTGAATATTGATAAGACTTTATATGAAGCGGCTTATATTGATGGTATTCGTAATAGATGGCAGGAAGTATTCTATATCACAATACCTTCCATGAAACCACAAATGCTATTTGGTGCTGTTATGGCGATTATTGGTACATTCAATGCATCTGGACTGGCGGCAACATTAAGCGGAGGAACACCACCCCCTCAATATGCAGGCTGGATGATTGTTGACCATGCCAATGATTTTGGGTTTATCCGTTATGAGATGGGATATGCATCCGCTATAACTGTAGTACTATTGTTAATCGTTATTATCTTCAACAAAATCAGTTACAAACTGTTTGGAGAAGATAAATAGAACTAAAATAAACTGTGAGGTGAAAAAATGGCGAATATAGGAATGAAATTCAATCCCCAAAAGTTCCATCGTAATCAAATACGTTTTCATATAATCTTAATTATATTATCAATCTTTATGGCGTTGCCTATTGTATTTATTATTAATAATGCTTTTAAACCTTTTACAGAACTATTTGCATACCCACCTAGATTCTTTGTAAAAAAGCCGACTCTGGAGAATTTCAGGCTACTATTTAATTTTTCTGCTGAATCAGGTATACCAGCATCAAGATACCTATTCAATAGTATCATTGTGACAGTAAGTGTTATTCTATTAACACTTTTGATTAGTTCCTGTGCAGCATTTGCGTTGTCGAAATTAGAGTTCAAAGGAAAGGTGACATTCAATAAAATCAATACTTTGGCTCTAATGTTTGTGCCTGTAGCAGTAGCTATACCAAGATTCTTGATTATCGTCAACATAGGAATATTCAATACATACTTGGCACATATCATACCATTATTAGCTATGCCCATAGGTATCTTTTTATTGAAACAGTTCATAGACCAGCTGCCAGATGAATTATTGGAAGCAGCTAAGATTGATGGAGCAGGGAAATGGAAGATATACTTTCGAATAGTTCTTCCTCTAATCAAACCGCCTCTTGTAACAGTGGCAATTCTGACTTTTCAAGCCAGTTGGGCTAACGTAGAGGGGTCCAATATTTTTGTTGATCGTGAAGCATTGAGAACATTACCATTTTATATGAACACCTTAGTATCCGGGTCGGGAAATATTGTAGCAGGAGCAGGAATGTCAGCTGTCGCGGCACTCATAATGTTCGTACCTAACCTGGTACTATTTATAATTCTACAGAATAAGGTCATGGATTCCATGGCACATACGGGGATAAAAAATTGAGAAATCTTAAAAATATATTTTTAATGTTAATAATGGTAATGTTCTTCAATGTTCTAACAGTAAATGCTGAAGCTCCATATAATACGTATACCAGTGATAAGGACGGTTACATAAACAGAACACAAACAGCGTATACACCAATGAATAAAATTACTACAATCAATAATGAAAAACTGAAAACGCCTGAACATGTATTTGTTGATAAAGAGGATTATATCTATATAACAGACAGCGGACACAACAAAATCTTTATTCTTAATAAAGATTATAAGTTCTACAAAGAATTGGCAAGTGATAAATTTGGAGCTGTAAAAAGTACATTTGTAACAGAAGATAAGATATATGTAGTAGACAGTTACAATAGCACAATATTTGTATTTGATAAAAATAGCCTAGAATTACTACAGGAAATAGGAGAACCTGATTCACCTATATTCAAGGAAGGATACAAATTCAGACCTACCAATATAGCAGTAGATATTAGAGGCAATATATATGTTAGAAGTACAGGTTCCATTCATGGTTTGATGATGTTAAATCGTGAAGGGGAATTCTTAACTTTTTTTGGTGCCAATCCACTTAAGGTACCTATAGTTGATAAGATAAGGTCATATTTCTTGACTGAAAAGCAAGAAGAGAAATTGGAAAAAGTATTTCCGGATGTACCAACCAATCTTGCTATTGATGGAAAAGGATTCATCTATACTGTTACTTCCTCAATAAAATCTAATCCGGTAAAAAAATTCAATATATCAGGTACCAATTATTTTCCTAATGACATGGTAGGTATCTATTCGATGGAGAGTGTTTGGGTTGGACAGTATAACAATGTTTTCACTGTAAGTTCAGAAGGATGGGTATTCGAATACGATTCAACAGGAAACCTGTTATTCTTATACGGTGGAAAAGATTTTAGTTCCAGTCGTCTAGGATTGCTTAATCGCCCAATAAGTATTGCCACCAACTCTATGGATGATGTAATAATCATTGACCAAGGTACAAAACTTATTCAGACCTATAGAGCTACAGAATTCACTAATGCAGTCCATAAAGCAATGCTTGAATATCAAGAGGGTAATTATGAAGAGAGCGAGGATTTATGGTCATATACTCTCAAATATAATTCAATATTCGATAATGCTCATGTTGGACTTGGTGATGCATACCTTCGAAATGATAGATATGAATTGGCTTATGATGAATATTATGATGCTAGATACAACAGCGGAATCTCAAAAGCATTCTGGGAAATTCGTCAAGTTTGGCTTGAAAACAATCTAAACATAGTATTAATAATATTACTGATTCTTTTGGTAATCAGATTTATATTAAAACTGCTGAATAAAAAAACAAACTTTTCTACTAAGATCAGTAAAAAAGCGGGTATTGTAAAAAAAGTCAAGATTATTGATGATATGGCTTTTGTATTTGAATTCCTTAAACATCCCTTAGATGGATTCTATAAAATAAAGATGGAAAAGAGAGTTTCAAAAGTATCCTCAACAATAATCTATCTATTAGTTATTGCAAGCTATATTGCCCACAAAAAATGGACCAATGTATTATTTGTATCTGACGGAAGATATTTTATTGGATATAAACTGTTCGTTATCATTTTTGTAGCTGTGTTATGGATTGTTTCTAATTATTTGATTTGCAGTATTAATGATGGAGAGGGAAGTATCAGCAATGTCTATAATGCCACTGCTTATGCTTTAACCCCAATCATCGTAATAATGCCTTTTGTAATAGCAATCAGTAATGTATTGACCCTTGAACAGGCAGTATTCTATAGGCTTCCTATTGATTTGATAATCATATGGGTACTATTCTTGATGTTTTTCATGATAAAGGATATACATAACTTTGAAGTAGGAGAAACCTGTTTAGTTATTTTGAGAAGTATATTCACTATGCTGATTATCGCACTATTTTTATTCGTACTTTATTCATTAGGAAACCAAATTTATAGTTTCCTACATGAAATCATAAGAGAGGTGATTACTCGATGAAAAACAAAAAGATAAAACACATCTTTGCTTATTTGGTTATAGGAGTACTTCTACTATTAGCAGTAAAAAAATGTTTCGAGAAAGCACCTGACAGGATCAGCATGGAAACATATAATTATACTGACGTCATAGTGAATGATGAAGAAGTCATGAAACAGGTAGATGAATATGATTCTACTATACCTGATACTTTCAAGAGAGTTGCCGAGAATGATCAACTAGAGTTATTTCTAGATAAAGAAAGTATAGCTATAGCAGTGAGAAACAAGGTAAATGGTTATACATGGTATTCATATGATGTTGACATGAACATGGAAGAAAAAAAATTAAGTAAAGAAATGACTAATTATATGAAATCAGGTATATCCGTCATAACTTATGATAAATTCACACCTGGTAGGAGAACCGTTCTTGATGAGGACGTAAATAAAACATACCAAAAAAGAGAAAACGGATTCACAGTAACCATTGATTTTATACAGCCAAAGATTAAGTTTGATTTCATCGTTGAGATTAAGGGTGGAGATTTGATAACTTCAATTCCTAGAGAAAGTATAGAGGAATATAACGATAAGCTGTGGACACCTGGCAATGATGATGTATCTATAAATGAAATAGTAGTATATCCTTTCCTAGGTTCAACTACAGAAAAAGAGGATGGCTATATAGTTATACCAGATGGTTCAGGTGCTATCATCAGATTAGACGAAACACCTAAGTATGCAACAGGATATGTAGCACCTGTATACGGAAAAGATTTGGGTTATGCTAATACACTTAGTTTCGGTTCAGAATCATTTTCAGTCAAACCTCTAGAAAGTGTTGTATTGCCCATATATGGCATAATTCATGATGAAAATGATACTGGTGTTCTGGTTATCGCAGAAAGTGGAGCAAGTTATGCGACCTATAATTATGTATCAAAGAATGTATCAACTAAGTATTATCAATCCTATTTCACATATAACTATAGAACAACTTATTCTCAGTTCCAAAGCAGAATTGATGAAGAACAGCATGTTCTAGGCTTTCAGGAAGAACCTAATAAATTTGACTTAGTACAACGTTATGTTTTCCTTAATGGAGATAAGGCAGATTATGTCGGTGTAGCAAAAGAATATAGGGATTTCCTGACAAAACAATATGGATTTACTAAGAAAGAGAAGAACAAAAAAGATAAAATCCCTCTAAAAATTGATTTCATCAACAACGAAGTAGAGATGGGGACATTCAATCTAGAAAATGTAAAAGCCACCTCCTATAATCAAGCCAAAGATATAGTCAAATCTTTCATTGATAAAGGAGACACTAATCTGAATGTTACCTTCAAGACCTACTTACTTGATAAACAAGCATACAGATTCCAAGTATTCAAAGAATTAGGAGGAAAAAAAGATTTTAAATCAGTACTTAACTATTTCAAAGACAATGATGTGAAATTCAACTATTACATGAACTATGCCAGAACCAATCATAAAAAGACTAAATTTACCGCCAGTAAAATGAGCAGACAAGACCTTAGTGTGAGAAATGATAAATCACAAGTATACAACTACCTTAACGATCCAAAATACTTTATGGATTTTGCAAAAAGTGATATGAATAATCTAAGAAAATATCATATTGATTCCTTAGCATTTGATGGTTTTACTGGAAGCTTGTTTACACATTATGATAAAGGAACCATCGGTTATAGTAATGAAGGTATGAAATATATAAAAAACCTGATGACCTATTTTAATGACAATAACATAGAAACCAATATATATAGAGGGGATGCTTATCTTTACCCATACATGACAGATTATTATGAAACACCTATATGTTCATCTAATCTCATGTTCATAGATAGAACAATACCTTTGGTATCCCTTGTGGCAAGCGGAAATATGGATATGTACTCACCCTACATGAATTTCTCATCCAACGATGATGAAGCTATTCTAAAGTTAATAGAGTATGGTGTATATCCAGCTTTCATACTAACAGGTGAGCCTACATATAGCATCAAATACTCTAATTCATCCAATGTATACGTATCACAGAACAAGTATCTTGAAGAGAGAATAGATAACTATTATGACAAAGTTAATGATGCACTAAATCATGTCATAGGAAGTGAACTGATTAATCATACGTATATTGATGATAATGTTGTTATGACAGAATACGCAAATGGTAAAAAAATCATTATCAACTATAATGACTCAGATTATATCTATAAGGATATAACCATTAAGGGAAAAGGATTCGTGGTCATATGAAAAGAGAAAAAAAGATTATTGGAAAAAGAAAATTGAATATGCGTCAAAAGCGGGGCTTGACAGGGCTTTGCTTCATAAGTCCATGGATTGTAGGTTTTCTTGCTTTTGTTGCATATCCCTTATATAAAACCATTTTCATGAGCTTTAATAATGTCTATTATGGTAACAAGACAGGTTGGGAATACGAATGGATAGGCTTAGAAAATTTCAGGCGTATACTTCTAGAGGATATTGATTTTGTCATAGAGGCTCAAGACTTTTTCTTGACCACATTACTGTATGTACCAGTCATCATAGCCTTATCAATTATTATTGCTATGCTTCTTAATCAAAAAGTAAAAGGAACTGCTTTCTTCAGATTATTGTTCTTCTTACCAATCATCATCTTGAACGGTGAGTTGATGAAAAACATGAGCGAATATGGTGGAATGTCAATAAATCTCAACGAAATGATAGTGGACGGTATTTCAATGATTGTCCCTAACAAAAGCATTACTATGGGTATCATACTGATCTTCAATATGATAATACAATTACTCTGGTACAGCGCTGTACCTATTCTCATTTTTCTTGCAGCCCTCCAGAAGATTGATAGGAGCGTATATGAAGCATCAGCCATTGACGGGGCATCCTCATGGAGTACATTCTGGAAGATTACTTTACCTAACATCTATCCACTTGTTAGTGTAGTTGTCATCTTCATTGTTGTATTCCTCGCCAACTTTGAAACCAATCCTATCAATAAAATAATAATGGAATCAAAATATGATGGTTCCAGAAGAGAAGGTTATGCATCAGCACTATCCATATTATACTCATTCCTTCAAGTAATTTTGATAAGTATTCTATACTTTATCACCAAAAGCAGAAAAAACAGCAAGGAGGTATCTTAATGTATAACAAAATAGAAGCTAACTATAATAAAACAAAAAAATTCCTATTCGGTATGAAAAACAATGACGGCTTCATCTACAAACTATGCGTATATTTCATACTTATAGTATTCGGCTTTGTATTTCTATACCCCCTTATATACATGCTATCAATAAGCTTGATGTCCAATCTTGATTTAGTTGATAACACAGTTAAATGGATACCCTCAAAACTATATACCTTCAATTACAAAATGACCTGGAAAGCACTTAATCTACCTTACTCCTACTTAACAACAACTATGCTAGCAGGACTATCAATGCTATGTGTAGCCGTTTCCTCAGGCATAGTCGGATACGGTCTAGCAAGGTTCAATTTCAAAGGTAAGAAGCTAGTACTAGTATTGATGCTATTTACATTCATCGTACCCAAAACTCTATTCTTCATACCTAGATTCCAGATATATTCGGCACTTGGACTAAAAGGCAATCTTGGAGCCATATTAGTTCCAGCATTGACTGGACAGGGAGAGCAGGCAGCCCTCTTCATACTGATTTTTTATCAGTTCTTCAAAATGATACCAAAATCCTTAGAAGAAGCAGCCTTCATCGATGGAGCAGGACCATTCAGAACCTTCATAAAAATAGCAGTCCCCATGGCAGGTCCAGCACTAATAATCGTATGCGTATACAGTTTCTCACTATACTGGAACGAAACATTCTTAACATCTCTCTATCTTGATGGTAAGATAAAAACAGTACCTATGCTACTAGGTAACTTACAAAATAATTTCGGGCAAGTAGTCTCACAGAGCGTTAAAGGAGACTTCAGCAGAAACCCAAACCTAAACTTCACAGAAGCCAAAATATTCGCAGGAACCATCCTATCAATAATCCCCCTTGCAGCCTTTTACCTAATTATACAAAGATGGTTCGTAGAAAGCATCGACAAAACCGGCATCACAGGAGAATGATGTCTATACAAAACATCATACATATTATTATCTCAACTTTCCCACCTTTAATTTAATACAAGTAAATTAAGGGTTATAGGTTTGGTTTACAGAATAAAAAGATAGAAGAAACACCTATATTTTTATTCTGTAAAGCCTTTTAATTAGCTTACCTGTATAATATATTGAAGTGGGAAAGTTGAGTTAATATCTTCCACTCAATTAAGAGTGCCCAAATACACTAAAAACCATATATAGTGATAATAACGACCTTTTACGGCTTGTTGTCATACCCTATAAACAGATAAAAACAACAAACGTAATGAGAGTTATTATCACTATATATGGTTCTACTCATAACCGTTGTCTTTTTTTCAACACTCTCTATTCATAATATTCCAATTAAACATATAATAATTTTTTTTATAACAAAATACATATTGACATTTGTAGCGAATTGTTGTAAATTAAATGTAACGGATTACATAAGACTTTACATAAGCTTACAACATATAAAACACATAATATATGTAAACAATTACAATGATTATTAGGAGGTTAGATATGCCAACTATACAAGAGGTGGCTAAAAAAGCAGGAGTATCTGTGGCTACAGTTTCTAGAGTATTGAATGATAATGGACCAGTCTCATCCAATACCAGAAAAAAAGTTCAAGGAGTAATTGACGAACTCAACTACCAACCTAATCTATTAGGAAGAAACCTAAGAAGATCAGAGACTAGAATGATATTAGTATTACTACAAAACATTTCCAACCCATTTTATTCCAAGATAGTAAAAGGGATGGAAGATACAGCTCATGAAAACGGATATAATGTATTGATCTGTAACACTAATACAGATATAGATCTGGAAAGCATATATTTGGATTTCCTTAAAAACAAGCTGGTAGATGGAGTCATCTTCACTTGTACTGCCATGGTTACCGAAGAATTCAATAAATTAGCTAAATACTATCCTGTTGTATTATGTAATGAATATAATAAGGACATAAAAGCTCCTATTGTAACTATTGATAATGAAATTGCAGGTTATGAAGCAACATCCCATCTTATAAAGTTGGGACACAAAAAGATTGGAATGATATCCGTTAATAATGTAGGCTCATCATATGATAGAATGAAAGGCTATATGAGAGCTATTGAAGAAGCAGGTTTAGAAGTTAATGAAGATTACATTGTTTATCATACATTTTCATATAAAGGTGGAATGAGAGGAATCAAACAACTATTTGAATTAGATGAGCCACCTACAGCTGTATTTTGTATATCAGACTTAATAGCAGTGGGAGCCATCAAAGAATTGAAGAGCAAGGGACTCAGAGTTCCTAATGATGTAGCTATTGTAGGATTTGACAACAATAGTATTGCACCTATGTATGATCCATCCATCACAACTATTGCTCAGCCTAGATATGATATTGGTAAAAAAACAATGGAAATCATGTTACAAAGGATTAAAGGTAATGAAAATAATAATCATATAGTAAAACTAGAGCATGATCTTATTATTCGAGAATCAACTTTACCATCAGTTGATTAATAAGTCTATGAAGATAATACAACACTAACCATGCTATAAAAATAATATTAATATAAAATATATTACAAACAATTTAATTAGGAGGAATAATGATGAGTGACAAATTAAAAGCAGGAATCATAGGGTGTGGAGGTATAGCTAATGGAAAGCATATGCCAAGTATCAAAAAAGTAGATCAAATTGAAATGGTTGCTTTTTGTGACATTATTGAAGAAAGAGCAGTAGAAGCAAGCAAAAAATTTGGAACTGAAAATGCAAAACACTATACAGACTATAAGAAAATGTTATCAGATAATAATTTAGACGTTGTATATGTTTGTACTCCTAATAGAGAACATAGTTTCATTACAATCGATGCTCTTGAAGCAGGATGTCATGTTATGTGTGAAAAACCAATGGCTAAGACAGTAAAAGAAGCAGAAGAAATGTTGGAAGCTGCTAAGAGAACAGGTAAAAAATTAACAATAGGTTATCAAAATAGATTTAGAGCAGATTCACAGTACCTAAAGAAATCTTGTGAAAGAGGAGATCTTGGAGATGTGTATTTCGCTAAAGCTCACGCTATAAGAAGAAGGGCAGTACCAACCTGGGGAGTATTCCTTAACGAAGAAGAACAAGGTGGAGGACCATTGATTGATATTGGAACACATGCTCTAGACTTAACATTATGGTGCATGGACAACTACAAGCCAAAAAGAGTTGTAGGTACTACATATAAGAAATTAGGAGACCAAAAAGATACAGGTAATGCTTGGGGAGACTGGAAACAAGATGAATTCACAGTAGAAGATTCTGCTTTTGGATTTGTTACTATGGAAAATGGTGCAACCATAATATTAGAATCAAGCTGGGCATTGAATACTCTTGAGACAGGCGAAGCTAAGACAACTCTTTGTGGAACAAAAGCAGGAGCTGACATGAAAGACGGACTTAGAATCAATGGAGCTGATCTTGGTAAATTATATGTGAAAAAACCAGGACTTAGCGCTGATGGAGTTGATTTCTATGAAGGTGACAGCAATAATCCAGCTGAAGTGGAAGCACAAAGTTTTGTTGACTGTATAATCAATGATACAGAACCAGTAGTAAAACCGGAGCAAGCTTTAGTAGTTACTAAGATATTAGAAGCAATCTATAAATCAGCAGAATTAGGAAAAGAAATTGTATTAGATTAATGATAATTATATAGATACGAAAGGAGTACATAAATATGAAATTAGGAGTTTTTACACCATTACTAAACAACCAGCCTCTAGATGAAGCACTTAGTTATTTAAACAAATTAGGTGTGACTATGGTAGAGATCGGAGCAGGAGGATATCCAGGAACATCACATGCTAATCCTGATATATTGCTTAATGACGATGCGAAATTAGAAGAATTCAAGAATACTATCAAAAAATATAATATGGAAATAAGTGCACTCAGCTGTCACGGAAATCCAGTACACCCTAATAAAGAAATAGCTGCCAAATTCCACGATGATTTTGAAAAGACTATATTATTAGCTGAAAAACTTGGACTAAAACAAATTAATACTTTCTCAGGTTGTCCAGGTGGTTCAAAAGAAGATAAGACACCTAACTGGGTAACATGTCCTTGGCCAGAAGATTTTACAGAAGTTCTAGACTATCAATGGAATGAAGTATTGATACCATACTGGAAGAAGGCTGTAGCTTTCGCTAAAGAGCATGGTGTCACTATGATAGCACTTGAAATGCACCCAGGATTCTGTGTATACAATCCATACACATTATTAAAACTTCGTAATGCAGTTGGAGAAGAGATTGGAGCTAACTTTGACCCTAGTCATCTATTCTGGCAAGGAATCAATCCAGTAGCGGCAATCAGGGAATTAAAAGATTGTATCTTCCATTTCCATGCAAAGGATACTAAGATAGATGCAATCAATTGTGGTGTAAATGGTGTTCTTGATACAAGACACTATTCAGATGAAATCAATCGTTCTTGGATTTTTAGATCAGTTGGATATGGTACTGATTATGCTACATGGAAAGATATAATCAGCGCACTTAGAATGGTTGGATATGACTATGCAATTAGTATAGAGCATGAAGATTCATTAATGTCAGTAAATGAAGGTTTGACAAAAGCTGTAACATTCTTAAAAGAAGTCATGACTTTTGAAAGCACAGGTGGTATGTGGTGGGCATAATTTCATAATTATGTTTCATTAACATGTAGCACTTGATTAATATGATAAAATAGTTTATAGTGTGATAAAAAGCAACAAAAAATTCAATAAAATAATTTATATTAATGATGGAGATGAATGATAATGTTTAGAGTTGGGATTGTAGGATGTGGAAATATTTTTCCAATGCATGCATATCCTGTTAGTGAACTTAGCTGTACAGAACTAGTTGCAGTATGTGACAACAAAGAAGATAGAGCTAAGGAAAAAGCGCAGGAATTAGGTTGTAAATATTATACAGACTATAAAGAAATGATTGATAAAGAAAATTTAGATGTTGTACATATTTGTACACCACACTATATGCATCCATTAATTGCTATCTATGCAGCAGAAAAGAAGGTAAGTGTATTAACTGAAAAACCAATGTCAATTAAACTAGAAGACGCTGAGAAGATGATTAATGCTGCAGAAGATAATAATGTAACTCTTGGTGTAATCTTCCAAAATAGATATAATAAAGGCTCACAGCTTGTTAAAAAGACTTTGGAATCAGGTGAATTAGGTAAGATAATCACTGGAAAACTATCTGTTACTTGGGATAGATCAGATGAATATTATAGTAACAGTGATTGGAAAGGAACTTGGGACAAAGAAGGTGGCGGAGTTATTATTGACCAAGCTATTCACACTATGGATTTGATGCGTTGGTTCATAGACAGCGAAATTGAATATGTAGATGCCAATATAAGCAATAGAGCTCACGAGATTATTGAAGTTGAAGATTCAGCTGAAGGTGTTATAAAATATAAGAATGGTGTACATACAGGATTTTACGCTATTAATTATTATGGTTATGACGCACCTGTGGAGATAGAGATTTACTGTGAAAATGGTATTGCAAGCATGGTGGCAGATAAGGCAACTATTAAATTCAATGATGGTAGAACTTTAATAGCAGATCAAGACCCTAATGAAGTATTCAATTATGGTAATGTAAAAAGCTATTGGGGCGTAAGCCACGTAAAACAGATCAAGAATTACTATGATAGTCTTGCTAATGGTACTAAACCAGAGATAACAGGTGAGGAAGCATATAAGACTCAGAAAATGATTTGTGCAATCTATGATGGTGGAAAAGAGCAAAAAAGAATAATGTTTTAATTCAAAACAGACAACGGTTGTATATTGAAACCATATATAGTGATAATACACTCTCGTTATTATCACTTTATATGGTTTTCTCTACATTAACCACTCTTAAGCCTGTTAAAAAAATGTGAGTTAGTCTATAAAATCTATTATTAAGTATTAAGATGATAAAATTCTTTCAACAAAATCATTTTGGTTATTATAAATCTACACCTTTGGATAATAATGTAGATGATGATACATACATTATTACACTTACTACTGAACTATATATCAATGAGGTAGTGGTATAATTCATTGTCATGTTTTTCCCTACAGTTATACCATTATCAACATTTCCAACTATTTTATATTGTACATAAGTAATTATTGTTTGTAGAATCAAGAAGAATATAAAACTGAAAAATCCTCCTAGTTTAACATTGGATAATAATGTTTTTCTTATTGTTATAGCTAGATAAATAGTTAAGATAAAAGCAAACCAGCCAATAACAAATGATACAATACCTAGTACAATTTCACCTGGTGAAGGTAAAGCTGAGAAACTCTCGAAGAAATCCATTATCATTCGTGCATTGCTACCTGGATCATTCAAATATTTATTATATACTATATTATAATTAAGTGCCATAAATCCAATATACATAGCTAGTCCGATAGTAGCTTCCAACATACTAATTAATAATTTAGAACCAATTATCTGATAGGAATTGGTTGGAGTCAAAAACAACATATATCCGGGCTTTTTATATAGATCCGATGAGTACATATTGATACTGTCTATAAGTAAGAATATCAGACCTCCAAAACCAAGTAAAAATATTAAGATTACAGTGAATACAAGGGCTATTCCGCCTTTATAAATAGTAAAAAGTATTGCTAATTCAATTAAACCGAACATAACTAAGGCTATAACAATTAATTTTGCTTTCTTAAGTGCTTCATATTTCATTAATCTAAGCATTATGCGTATACCTCCTTATAAAGATCTACAATAGATTTACCTCTTTCTTCTCTAACGGTTTCAGCATCTCCCATGAGTACTAATTCACCATTTTTGATGAAGATAACTTGGTCTAATATTTTTTCCATTTCATCAACTAGATGACTGGAAACAATAATTGTATTATCATCATTAGCACATTTAACTATGGTATTCAATATTTTTTCCCTAGCAACTAGATCAATACCATTCAGTGGTTCATCCAACATAATCAATTTAGAATCTCTTGAAAGAGTTACAGCAATTTTCATCTTTGAAGCCATTCCAGAAGATAAGGAAGATACTTTCATATCCATTTCAAGATCCATATAAGCAATTAATTCCTTGTATCTTTCCATATTGAAGTCTTTATAGAAATCCTTATAAAATTCACCTACAGTTTTAATTTTCATATATGGATATATAAAATTCTCAGTAGACATATAAGCAGTCAATTCCTTGGATTTTACACCTACATTATTTCCTTCAACCATTATTTCGCCAGAAGATGGATTCAACAAACCTGCTACCATTTTCATGAATGTAGTTTTACCACTACCGTTAGGACCTAAAAAACCATATATTTTACCTTGCTCTACAGTTAATGAAATGTTTTTAACTGCTTTCTTTGACAGATAACCTTTTGATAGATTCTTAATTTCAAGTAACATCTATTTTTCCTCGCTTTCTTTTTTGATTATTGATATTAGCATTTCGTTGGTATAACCCAGCTCTGTCATACCTTTCACGAAATCATTAATAAGATCTTTTGCCATATCATCTCGTATTTGTTCTATTTTGGATTCTGATTCTGTAACAAAAGTTCCTAAACCTCTCTTGGTAAAAGTAATTTCTTCCCTTTCCATCTCTTTATATATTCTTCCAGAAGTATTAGGATTGATGCTATATTTTATTGCTAACTCTCTTGTTGAGGGGAGTTTTTCTCCAGGTGATAGTTTCCCAGTAATAATGTCTTTTTTCAGCTCATTAATTATTTGCATATATATAGGAATACTATTATTAAAATTCACTTATCCACCTCCATAAAAAAACTTCATGTAATAACTAGTGCACTAGGTACATAGTACACTATTAAATTATATTTGTCAACACTTTATTTTTTATTTCTTAGTAACATATACATATACTATTTTGCAGTAGCCAAGTCAGAACAAAATACTTTTTCTGACCTACTTACAAAAAAATTGACATAATAATATTATTCTTTTTTAATAAAGAAAAAAAGAAATATATCTTATAAAAAAAGGTTTATAATAGATAACAAAGAATACTATAGTATATAGAAAAAAATATTTGCTTTGGGTTCTATATAATATTTTAATAGCTAATATAAACATTAGTCTAGCTATTAATAAAAAGAGGTGATCATATGAATATCGGTACAATTATTAAAAAAGCAGAAGAGCTGAATACTATCTCAATTGATGATACTTTAGGAAAAGGACTTAAGATAATTGAAGAGAATGACCTGCTTTCTCTACCTGTAGTAGAAGGAAAAAAATTCATAGGTATACTATCAAGACAGTATGTATATGAAACTTATTTTAAGGAAGACGGTGGAGATAAGAAGGAATTCCTAGAAAGAAAAGTAAAAGAATTTATGAAAACAAAAGTTCCATCCGTTGATGATCTTAAGATGTTGGTTGAAGAAGCTGCAGCTATGTTTTTTGCTAATAATAAATTAAGATTTATACCTGTTGTTAATGAAGATGAAGAATTATTAGGAATAATAACTAAAAAAGCTATATTGGAAAGGTTTAGATTCATATACGGTATGAATGAACCTAGACTAGTTATTTACATATATGACTTTAAAGGAAAACTTGCTAAGATAACTGATATCATTGCAAAAGCTGGGGGCAATATTAGAAATATCGTTCAAGCTGATACAGAAGTCTTAGGTTTACAAGAAATAACACTAAGGGTGAAAGCTAACGATATACGTAAGGTTGTTAAAAGTTTGAACAGCCATGGATTCGAGGTAAGAGAATTCAGAGAATAACTGAATAGATAATAATTTAACAAATGATAATAGGGGACTGTATAAGATACAGTCCCCTTAATACTTTCTAACCTATAACAGCTTCACCGAATTTTTTACCAAATTCATAAGCATCATTTAATTGCTCATCAGAAGGATTGAATTTTATTTTTAGACCTTCTACAGGCATTTTGAAACGAAGTTGTTTGAAACGACCTTCTATATTGGAAACAGCTTCACCGCTCCAGCCGTATGAACCAAATGCTCCAGCTAATTTTCCTTTATGGATTATTGGATTAAGGGAAGTAAGGATATCCCATATTGGTGGTAAAGCATCTGATACAATTGTAGGAGAACCAAGTAATAATCCATTTGCAAGATTGATTTCATTCATGACTTCATCTTTTTTGGTCTCTACAAGGTCATATACTAATACATCAAGACCATCTACAGTCTTAACACCTTCCGCAACTTTTTCTGCAATTTTCTCTGTATATCCATAAGCTGATACATAAGCTATGACAACACTTGGTTTTTCTCTTTTTTCTTCAGTTGCCCAAGTTTTATATAGTTCCAGATATTTATCAAGGTCTTTCCTAAGGATTGGACCATGACCTGGACATATGATATCAATATCTATATTACTTATTTTCTTAAGAGCTTGTAGTACATAAGGTTTGAAAGGACCTATGATAACATCAAAATAATATTTGTAACTGTCTATGAAGTCCCCTTCTATTTTATCGTTGAATAATTTTTCATCACAGTAATGACATCCAAAAGAGTCACAGGTAATCAAAGTTTTTTCTTCTTTTATATAAGAATACATCGTATCTGGCCAGTGAAGAAATGGTGCCATGATAAATTCTACAGTCCTGTCGCCTAATTCAAGAGTAGAGCCCTCTTTTGTAATAATTGATTTGAAAGATTTGTTAGTAATCTCTTTCAAGAATTTTATAGCCATTGCTGTTCCTACTATAGTAACATCAGGATTCATATCCAAAATCTTAGCAATAGAACCCACATGGTCTGGTTCAGTATGATTAACGACAATATAATCTATTTCATCTATTGATGAAACTTCATTGAGCCTTTCTAAGAATTCATCAAAAAACTTCACTTTCACAGTTTCAAATAAGGCTGTTTTTTCGGAGCCTTTTACCAAATATGAATTATATGTAGTACCATACTCTGTATACATTACTACGTCAAATAAACGTATATCATAATCAAGTGCTCCAACCCAGTAAATTCCCTTGTTTATTTCTTTAGCTTTATTCATAAATAATCTCCTTTCATCTACGGAAGACGAGACATAGTCTCTTATCATATAGTATTTTTATTTTTGCAGAAGTTATACTTTTATTTTATAAGTTTAATAAAGTTACTTTTATGTTTACTAATAGTTAGTTGATAATTAATATTACTTAGTAGTAGATTAACACAGCTTCGTATCAAAGTCAATATGAGTTAAACATTAATATAAATATTTGATATAATTATTTTTTTGCGTATAATACTTAAAAAAATACAATAAAAGTATAATTAATCATGGTAATAGCTCAAAAATTATCTTTGTGCATAATGAATATTATGTTATAATGAATTAATTAAGAACGCTTTACGTGTCTTATCTTAATAACATAGCGGAGGATAAACTAATGAATGAGAAGGGAATAAGTAAATTTAGAATTGATTTAAAACCTACACAAATACTTGTACTCGGGTTTTTATTTCTAATAATAGTCGGCGCAATATTATTGAATCTACCTATAGCTACTAATGATGGGAATAGCATTGGATTTATAGATGCTCTATTTACATCAACTTCTGCTGTATGCGTAACAGGACTGGTTGTTGTCAATACTTTGGAATATTGGAGTATGTTTGGTAAAATTGTCATTATAATATTAATTCAAATCGGTGGACTTGGATTTATGACTTTTGCTACTACGTTCTTTATAATAATGGGAAGAAAGATTAGGCTGAAAGAGAGACTTATCATACAAGAAGCATTAAACCAATATTCACTATCTGGTATGGTAAGGCTGACTAAGAATGTATTATTAGGTACTCTATTAATAGAAGGAATCGGAGCTGTACTATTATCAATAAGATTTGTTCCCAAGGATGGGGCATATGGTATATTTAAAGCTATCTTCCATTCTATATCAGCATTTTGTAATGCAGGTTTTGATATTGTAGGTGATAGTAGTTTAAGTCCTTTTATTGGTGATATTATAATCAATATAACCATAATGTTACTAATAATATTAGGTGGACTTGGATTCACTGTATGGATTGACATACTTAGAGTTCTAAAACAGAAATTCGAGAATAAATGGAACTTAAAAAGTACATTTAGAAAATTTACATTACACACTAAGATAGTATTGGTTTTAACATTTTCATTAATAGTAATAGGATTTGTATTTTTCTTCATATTAGAAACAACTAATCCTGACACTCTAGGTAATCTATCAATGAAAAATAAAATACTAGGTTCACTGTTCCAAGCAGTTACACCAAGAACAGCTGGATTCAACACTATGCCACTAGCAGATATGACTCATGGTTCCAAATTCATGACTATCATATTAATGTTTATAGGTGGTTCACCAGCAGGTACTGCAGGTGGTGTAAAAACAGTAACAATGGGTGTTATAATATTGACAGTCATATCAGGTATAAGAGGAAAAGAGAGAACAGAGGCTTTTGAGAGAACTATACCTGAAGATATAATAAAAAGAGCATTAGCTGTAATTACTATAGGTATAACTGTTGTTATTACAGTAACTATGATATTATCTGTAACTGAAACAGGAAGCTTTATGGACATATTGTTTGAATCTGTATCAGCTTTTGCAACAGTTGGATTGACACTAGGATTAACAGGAAGTTTGACAACTATTGGAAAGATTGTTATCTGTATTACTATGTTCATTGGTAGACTTGGACCACTTACAATGGCAGTAGCTCTTTCAATGAGAGCTAGATCAAAAGCTAGTATGAAAAAACCAGATGAAAAAGTAATGGTTGGATAAATAATTATATAGATGTTTAAGCTTGGTATATATATTGAAAGGAAGGTAAATATTAATGGCTAAGAAAAGGGATTTTGTAGTATTTGGATTAGGGAAATTTGGACAAAGTGTTGCACAGACACTTAGTATGAATGGTTGCGATGTTCTGGCAATTGATAAAAATGAAGAAATTATTCAAGATATAGCATCTACAGTAACACACGCTGTACAGGCGGATGTTACAGACCAAGATGCATTAAGTGCTTTGGGAGTAAGAAATTTTGATGCAGCCATAATTGCTATATCAAATGATATGCAGTCAAGTATTATGGCAACAATATTAGTAAAAGAATTAGGAGTTCCATATGTACTTGCAAAAGCACAAAATGAAATTCATAAGAAAGTTCTTGAAAAAGTAGGAGCAGACAAAGTTGTTTTCCCAGAAAGAGAAATAGGTGTTAGAATAGCTAATAATCTAATCTCAGAAAACTTTGTTGATTATATTGAGTTATCAGAAGACTATAGTATAGTTGAGGTTTCCATATTAGACGAATGGATAGGTAAGAGCTTGAAAGAGTTAGATATGAGAGCAAAATATGGTATGAATGTTATGGCTATCAGACAGGGCGCTAATATCAGTATTACACCAGGTCCGGATGTAACACTAAAAGATGGTGATGTATTAGTTGTAATTGGAAGTAATAAAGACCTCAAGAAGATAAATATAATAAAACATTAGGAATGAAATATATGATTACTAGTATGCAGAATACTAAAGTGAAAAAGATAATACAGTTACTTAATAAGTCCAAAACAAGGAAAAAAGAAGGTTTATTCATTGTTGAAGGCAAAAAAATAATTAGTGAAATAGATAAGAGCCGTATTAGTGAAATTTTTGTTACTGAAACATACTATGAGAACCAACGTACTTATGTAGATGGATTAATTCAAGAAAATATTAGAATCGAGATAGTCAGTGATTCTATAATGAAACATATATCTGGATCAGTTACACCTCAAGGTATACTTGGCATTATTAAGATAGTTCCTATGGAACTAAATATTTTAATGGATAAAAAGCCTCTGATAATAATATTAGAGAATATACAAGATCCAGGCAATCTTGGAACTATTATTAGGACAGCTGATGCAGTTGGAGCAAGTGGTATAATAATATCAAAAGGTTCTGTGGATGTTTATAACCCAAAGGTTGTTAGAGCAACCATGGGTTCAATATTCAGAGTTCCTATCATATCAGAAAGTAATTTGAGAGAAGATATCAATATACTTAGAGAAAAAGGTATTGAGATTCTAGCGTCTCATTTACAAGGGAGTAGTAATATATATGACTGCGATTTAACACATGGTGTGGGTATATTGATTGGTAATGAAGGGAATGGACTGTCAAAAGACATAACCGAACTTGCTCATAAAAATATCAAGATTCCAATGATAGGAAGGTCTGAATCCTTGAATGCAGGAGTGGCTACCAGCATAATAGCATATGAAGTATTGAGACAAAGAAAATACATGTAGATAGCAGTTACCATAGATTTTAATATAGTTAGAAAAAGAAGTTGTAAAGAATTTAAAATATCTCTTCACAACTTCTTATTTTTATGTTATCATGTTATTGATAATGAATGTCATTATCATGATGGAGGTGTTTTTATGAGAACTTGTAAAAATAACAAAGAATGTATACTTAATCATGTGTGCAACGATTATGAAAAGAGATTATTGAAAACCATAAGTCCAGTAATAAAAGGAATAAAGCCAGCTGAAATAATAAGCCTACCGAAAAGTGAAGAAAATGTTAGGGGCAAATTGAAACTATTAACTACCATGTATAACAATTGCAGTAAAATAAAAGGTGAAATCATTAATTACTCTAGTAAGAGCATAAAAATCTTTATTTACAATGAATATGCTCTACAAAAAATATTGCATAAAAAGAATATTAGAAATTTTTTAGCAACGTGTGGGTATAGTCCTAGTTATTCCTTAGAAGATTGCTTAGAAAAACTGTTCAGTAGAATAAGCATGGGTAAGATACCTGATGAAATAGGAATATTTTTAGGTTATCCATTAAAAGATGTAATGGGATTCATGGGAGTCGTTAATTTGCCATTGACAAAAGTTAATTATTGGAGGATTTATGGTGATGCCAATATATCAGATAGACTATATGATAATATTCAAAAAGTAAAACATCATACAGAAAAATTACTGGTACATAAAACACCTCAACAAGTTTTTGAATTACTAATAAGTTAATATGGAGGTAAATAAAATGGATAAAGCATTAATTATTTATTGGAGTGGTACAGGAAATACAGAGGCAATGGCTAATGGTATTGCAAAAGGTATAGAAGCAGAGGGAAAAGAAGTACAAATCGTTTCTGTTGATGCGGCTAACAAGGATATGGTGAAAGAAGCAACACATATAGCTCTTGGATGCTCAGCTATGGGAGCAGAGGTATTGGAAGAAGATGAAATGGAACCTTTTGTTGAAAGTATAGAAGATATTGATTGGTCAAATAAAAAATTAGCCCTATTCGGTTCTTATGACTGGGGAGACGGGGAATGGATGAGAAACTGGCAGGAAAGAATGGAATCATGTGGTGCTACTTTAGTCAAGGATGGTCTTGCAGTTAATCTAGAACCTGAGGGAGAAGAATTAGAGAAGTGTATAGATTTAGGTAAAGCGCTTGTAACTGCTTAATTCTATATAGTATAAAAGGAGCAATTATTGCATTAATAGATGTAATAATTGCTCCTTTTTTAAATTTTGAATGAAAATGTAAACAGTTAAAATTGAATCAACGAGCGTAGGTAGTATAGGGGAATATGAAGCAGTGAGCCATGGACGGCGAACTCAGCAATTCACCTGACAGCCCTACTGGACTGTCAGAAATAATAATGGACTCGATGTCCATTATTATTTATCAAACATGGACGTTTAATTTGCTGACGGAATATCCCCCTATACTACCTCTGCGACTGTTAGCCTATATTTAGCTATATTTCTCCAATTTTCTCTCAACATCCTCACGTGTAACAGTGTTAAGAGCATTAATATTACAAGAAGCAGTTTTCTTGTAATATTTCCTTGCTTCTTCTATATCATTTTTCTTTTCAAAAATCAATCCCATATAATAGTTGCTATCAGCCATATTAGGATTAATCTCTAATGCAGATTTTAGATTTTTGATTGCTTCACCGTAATCATTCAATTCATAATATATCTGTCCAAGATTATCAAGTGCAGGAGCATGGGTAGCATTCAACATCAAAGCTTTTTTACTGTTTTCAATAGCTTTGTCATAATCTTTCTTAAGCAAATACAAGTATCCTAGAGTAGTATAATCCTGAGCATATACATATGAATTAGTTTTTATTACATATTCGTCAGTTAGCTCGTTTTCTTCATCTAGTGATTCTTCTAATTCTTTTGGTTCATCGTCTGTGTCAGTTGCTTTTTCAAAATCTTTGAATACTTTTTCATACATATTTATAGCTTCATCAATATTGCCTAGTTTCCAATGACATATGGCAATATTACATTTTATAATTTTGTCTGCAAGAAACTGAGGTTTTAGGCTTAGAGCCTTTTTAAAAATTTCAATTGCCTCATTGATATTATCTTTTTTTAGAAGGACTAGTCCATAAGAAGTTATGATACTAATATTATTGGTATGTAGTTTATATGCCAACCTATAATATTTATATGCCTTATCATCATTCTTGAAGGCTGATTGAACCAATATTCCTATAAAACCTATTGAAGTTCCTAAGAACAGAACAATTGTTAAAAGTATAAAACCTGCATAAAAGAGTAATAATGTACTTAATGACATATGTTTTATAACCATAACAAAGATGTAACAAACTATAAAATAAACTATTGCAACAAATTTCCATTTCTTTCCTAAAAATTCCATGTTTTTTCATCTCCTATACATAGCTATTTATAAATGATACTACATTAATATAAGGTTTTCAATATGAATAATAGTAATTTTTTTAACTTTTCATTGGAAAAAACGGTATCTCCTGTTTAATGTGAAGTAAAAAGTTATTTGATTATCATTACTATGTAAAAATAAATAAATATAAACAAAAACATAATTATAAATTAAACAATTTTTAATTAAATATTAATCTATATATATTAAAATTATCATTATCATATAAATTAACCTCAAAATTTATCAAAAAGTTAAGTTTTAACTTATAAAAACTATATCTATGATAATAATTTAATCAAGTAGTAGCACAAAAATAATAAAGTTGCATTATGTAAGTTTTTTTTGTAAAATATAATAAGGTAGAATCATAATAAATAGCATAAATATATTAACATAAGATTATGATATAACATATCAACTCTTTATTAAAAGGAGGAAGTAAGATATGCCAGAACCATATTTAATTTGGCTTGGAGTATTAATCATATGTATAATACTTGAAGCGGCTACTCTCGGATTAACAACAATCTGGTTTGCATTTGGAGCTTTGGCTTCGCTATTAGTATCTTTATTTGGAGCAGGAATTATTATTCAAGTAGTAGTTTTTATAATTGTTTCCTTGTGCTTATTGTATTTTACAAGACCAATAGCATTGAAAGTACTCAAAATTGGTCATGCGAAAACAAACTATGAATCAATAATAGGCAAAGTGGGAATAGTTATAGAAGATATTGATAACCTTTCTGCAAAAGGTCAAGTAAAAGTTGACGGACAAATATGGAGCTGCCGTTCTTTACATGGTAGTTCAATAGAAAAAGGTATGAAAGTAAAAGTCGCCGAAGTAAAAGGTGTAAAATTGATTGTTGAAAAAGTAAAATAACATTTTGTATAAATTATGAGGAGGAATACAATATGGAATATGTAGGAATTGGAATTATTGCTATCGTAGTTATTTTAATAATAACTAGTATCAAGGTGGTACCACAAGCACATGCTTATGTAATTGAAAGACTTGGTGCATTCCAGACGTCTTGGTCAGTGGGATTACATATCAAAATACCACTAATCGATAAAGTAGCAAGAAGAGTATCATTAAAAGAACAAGTTTTAGACTTTCCACCACAACCAGTTATTACCAAAGATAACGTTACTATGAGAATAGATACAGTCGTATACTACCAAATAACTGATCCAAAGGCTTATGCATATGGAATAGTTAATCCATTATCAGCAATTGAAAACTTGACAGCAACTACACTAAGAAATATAATTGGTGATCTGGAACTTGATGAAACATTAACATCTAGAGAGCTTATCAATACAAAAATGAGAAGTATTCTTGACGAAGCAACAGACCCATGGGGAATAAAAGTCAATCGTGTTGAACTTAAAAATATTATACCACCTGCTGAGATTCAAGATGCTATGGAGCGTCAGATGAAAGCAGAAAGAGGTAGAAGAGAAGCGATCCTTAGAGCTGAAGGTGAGAAAAAATCAGCTATCCTAGTGGCAGAAGGTAAAAAAGAATCAGCAATACTAGAAGCAGAAGCACAAAAAGCAGCAGCTATCCTTAGAGCTGAAGCTAAGAAAGAAGCAGCTATAAGAGAAGCAGAAGGTGAAGCTGAAGCTATCTTAAAAGTTCAAACAGCTACTGCAGAAGGTATTAAGAAGATTAATGAATCCAAGCCTTCAAGCCAAGTAATATCTATTAAGAGCCTAGAAGCTTTTGCTAAAGCAGCTGATGGAAAAGCAACTAAGATAATTATTCCATCAGAGATACAAGGTTTAGCAGGGTTAGCTAAATCAGTTGTGGAAATCGCAAAAGATGATAAAGTTGACTAAGATATATACTATTTAACTTAGTGGATGCATTGAATTATGCCAATTTGATAAAAGTTAAATAATATAATGGGCTAGCTTATTAGATGTTCTATATTATAGTTAGCCCATTAAATGTATAATTTTAGTGTGTCAAATAAGGGAGAAATATTGAAATGAAAGAATTAAAAAAAGTATCGTATAAAGATTTTATTATGTTAGCTATACTGTTAGCTAAAATTACATGTTTTTATTTATTAATAGGATTTACAAAATCAAGTATTATCATAGGAAGCATAACATTTTTATTTTTTGTAGTAATTTTTGTATCATATTTATTTAGCAATAGTAAGCACTGTAATAGATCATTTTTAATTGTATATTCTTTGCTTACATTATTAATGTTTGCAGATTGTTTGTATTACAGCTATTTCAATCAATTACCATCAGTTAATCAAGTAGCACAGATGAATAATCTGATTGTTGTTGATGAAAGTATCAAATTTACTACACCACCTATAAGTATTCTATTATTCATTGATATACCTATATACTATATTTACTTCAAGAAGAAGAGAGCACAGATAACAGGTGATGATACTATAAAATTCAAACCTTACAAGAAAGTATTAACATCACTATTATTAGGTTTGTTATTATTGATGTCATGGAATCCGATGAATGCAGATGCTATAAAAGCAGTTAGTAATACTGAATTTTTGACATATCATATAAATGATATCTACACAAAAGTATTTGGCTACAAAGATAATCAAATCAAGTCAAATGAAAACGTTGAAAAAGTGATTGATGAACTACAGAACAATAGACCTTTAGATAAAAAATATCTTGGGGTAGCAAAAGATAAGAACTTAATTGTTATTCAAGTTGAATCATTACAGGATTTCCCTATCAATGCTTATTATGAAGGGCAGGAGCTTACACCTAACCTTAACAAACTGATTAAAGGGGATTCATTATACTTTGAAAATTACTATCAGAATATTGGAAGAGGAAATACATCAGATGCAGAGTTTTCAACTCAGAATTCTATCTATCCAGTAATTGATGGAGAATGCTATAGATTATACCAGGATAATACATTTTATGGTTTGCCTTGGATCATGAGAGAAAATGGTTACAGTACAAAAGTATTTCATGGCTATGAAGGAAGTTTCTGGAATAGAGAAGCTGCATATCCAAATCAAGGATTTGAGGATTATGTAAGTCTTGAGGATATGGAACTTGATGAAAAGATTGGATTTGGTTTATCAGATGTGAGTATGTTTGAACAAGCAACAGAACGTATAGAGAAAATGGAAAAACCATTCTATTCTTTCTTGATAACATTATCATGTCACCATCCTTATATACTTCCTGACAAATACAATACTATACAGTTGAATTCAGAAGATGAAGGCACAGTATTCGGTAACTATCTACAAGGAGTACATTATTCAGATATGGCTATTGGTAAATTTATCGAAATATTAAAAGAAAAAGGATTGTATGACGATACAATCATAGCTATATATGGTGACCATCATGGACTTAACTGTAAGGATGCAAGCAACTACGAATGTATGACTAGATATTTAGGTAAAGAATATGACTATAATGAGATGCTTAATATACCTTTAATAATTAATATACCAGGTTCTGGTATTAATGAGACCATATCTACTGTAGGAGGGCAGGTTGATTTCTTACCTACCATAACTAACCTACTGGGAGTACCTATAAAAAATAAATACATACTAGGACAAGATTTGGTCAATGCTAAAAAAGGATATGTTGCATCCGTGACATATATGTTAAGAGGATCTTTTATAACAGATGATGTTATATTTGAAATGTCAAGAGAATCACTATTCAGTACTAGTACAGCAAAAGATTTAGAGACGAATGAGGTAATTGAGGATAACACTTATTTAGAAGATTACTATAATAGAGCATTACAATTATTAGATACATCCAAGTATATACTTGAAAATAATCTAATAACAAGATAATAATGATTTGCAAGATATGTAAAATGGTCTTGATAGTAAAAAACTTATAAGCATCTAAATTATAAGTAAAAAGCGGATCTAATTATTAGACGGACTTTTAGCTTTAATTAATTTAGGGGGATAATTATGAAAAAAACAATAGTAATAGTATCAGCATCAACAGGTTATGGACATAATCAGGTAGCTGGTGCATTAAAATTAGAGTTTGAAGAAAAAGGATATAAGGCTGTTATTGTAGAGCCGTTAAAGGAAGTAAGTAAATCATTGGATATGTTAGTATCAGATGGTTACAAGATACTTGCGACTTTAATGCCTAAAATGTATGGAACAATATACAAGATCAGCAATAATGAAACTATGAACAAACCTGTTGCTAAGATATTCATAAAAGCATTAACAGATAAAATTGAAGAAATAGTTAATTTTGAAAATGCGAGTATGATAATAAGTACACACCCTTTATTGGTAGATGTAATCTCTTCACTAAAAGGTGATGGTATTATCGATATACCATTTTTATCCATAGTAACTGATTTTCTTCCACATCAAAGCTATATAAGTGATAATGTAGATGCTTATCTAGTAGGCAGCAGTTATACTAAAAACGGTATAGTAGCTAGAGGAATATCTCCAGATAAAGTTTATTGCTACGGTATACCTATCAAGAGAATCTTTAGAGAAGATGTTGTTACAGAAAAAAAAGAGGACATATTTACTATCCTATTGATGGGTGGAAGTATGGGAGTAAGTTCTATCAAGAAGGCACTCAAGAATCTGCTTAATATCGAGGATAAGCTTAAGATTATTGTTGTCTGTGGTAATAACGACACCCTAAAAAATTCTATTGATGAAAAATATAGTGAGTATATTCCTAATAAGTATATAGAGATACTTGGATTCACTGATAAGATACCTGAACTTATGGAGTTGTCAGATGTAATTATAACCAAGCCAGGTGGTCTTACAGTAACAGAGGCTCTTACTAAGAATATACCAATGATAATACCTTATTTCATTCCAGGACAGGAAGAAGAGAACGCAGAGGTTCTTGTTAATGCTGGAGCAGCGATAAAGGTAGATAGTGTGAAGGAATTAGACGAAGTCGTAGGAGTTTTAATGAATGACCCTAGTAAGATAAAATGGCTGAAACAAAATATGAAAGAGATGTCAAAGGATCATTCCATAGAAAAAACCATTAACCTATGCCTTGAATTAATGGAAGAATATAAACCCTTTACGGAGATAATAAAAGATGCAAACTAAGTGTGATATTCTAATCCTTACTGCTGATTTTGGAAGTGGACATAAATCTGTTTCAAATGCAATAAAAAGTTATATAAATGATGTAGATAGTAATGTGAATATTGAAATCGTTGATATGTACAAGATTATCAGACCGAAACTATATAAGTACATCTATAAATTTTTTGGGATATTGATCAAGTACGGTACACCTATCTATAACTTTGATTATTACAAAAAAAATAATAACGATAAATTTGGTAAGTTGCACTCTTGCTATAAATCTAGTTCAAGAAGATTAGCTAGATATCTGGAAGATGTGCAACCTTCCATTATTATATCAACTTTTCCTACATGTTCTGCTTATGTGACAAAACATAAGAAAGACAATAACGTTAGCATACCATTGATAACATGCATAACTGATATCGTAAAAGGTTCAGAATGGCTTCATAAAGGAAATGATATGTATTTGGTTGCTACAGATACTGTGAATAAGAGTATAGTTAAAAGAGGTATAAGCAAGGATTCTGTGATAACAACAGGAATTCCTATTAGAAGAGAGTTCTTAGAGGATAAAAATCTGCCAGAACTTAGACAAGAATACAATGTATCCCAGAAGGATTTTGTAGTGCTGATGATGGGCGGAGGATTAGGACTTATACCCAAAGAAGTATCATTCTATGAATGGATAGCTGCCAATAAGCGAATAAAACTATATATCATCACTGGTAATAACAAAGACCTATATAACAAAATAAGCAAGTATAATGAATATAGTAACATAAATATCCTGAAATACACTGATAAAGTAGCTGATATAATGGCTGTAACTGACTTGTTGATAACCAAACCAGGAGGCATTACTTTATTTGAAGCAATAGCAAGTAATCTGCCCTTCATCATTTATAAACCTGTTTTGGGACAAGAACTAGAGAATTGCCGTTATATAGAGGAAAAAGAATTAGGATATGTTGTTCAAAGTGAAAAAGAACTAATAGATAAGATTAGTCTAGTCATGAAACACGAAGATATTAGAAGTAAAATGATAAAGAGTATAAAAGAAGAGCAAAAGAACATTGACATGAAGTCTCTGGCAGATAATATTATGTCTGTTTATAATCTGAACAAGTAGAGATTAACCATCATTCAGTAAGGTAAGGTGATTTACTATGATAGCATTATACATTTTATTGGTATTATTGCTTGTATTCATGTTTTACATGGTTATACCTAATTACATTGCAAGAAATAAATCAAAAGAAGTAATAAAAACTATTAATAAGAGTAATGGAAAAACTATAGCATTGACATTTGATGATGGACCAGACCCACTGTATACAAACAGATTACTAGATATACTTAAACAGAATAATATAAAAGCAACGTTTTTCTTAGTAGCTGATAAAGCAGACCAAAATAAAGATATAGTAAAACGAATGGTAGAAGAAGGTCATGGAATAGGGATGCATACTCTATATCATAAATCAGCTTGGTTGAGTTTGCCACATGAAACAATTAATGAATTTAAAAAAGGCTTAGCCATATTTGATAGACTTGGACTAGATATTACATATTACAGACCTCCATGGGGAACATTTAATGCATTGACTTTAAAAAATGCATTAAAGAATAATTTGAAAATAATACTATGGACTGTGGAAGCTTTTGACTGGAGAAAAAACAATTCTTCGTCTAATATAGAAAGAATCCTACTAAGTAGGATAAAAGATAAGGATATCATTGTTCTACATGATAGTGGAGGTGCCAAAGGTGCTCCAAATAACACCCTTGGTGCATTAGAATCTACCATACCAAAATTGTTGAATTCAGGATTTGATTTCATAACAATTGATGAAATGATTAAAGGTTAAGTTGGTTATAATAAACTATATAGGAGAACGCTATGAAAAAATTATTGAAAAAGTTTTTTACTTTCATGAATAAAAGATATATAAAAACCCATAATCTGATTTTTATACCTGGTTCAAAATATAACTATGTCTATATTGATATATTAGAATATAAAGGGAAAGATGTAAGTTTATCTGATGGTACAGTCATCAAAAAAGGTGATACAGTAGCTGAGATCCACATTAATAATGATACTATCAAAGAGGTTCCAGTTACAAAAGTCATAAGAGTATTTCAATCGGAAGTAGTAGCTATGGCGAATGTACTAAAAAATAATGAAGATTATAAAAACGTAAAGGCAGTATTTGGAAGAACTGTATTATATCCTCTAACTAAGAGATTAGGTTTTGATGTGTTTGAAATGAAAAGAGGCTATATGAAAAAATTTATCAAAATATGGGATAATCTAATAAGAGTTTTATTTTCTTCAAAGGAAAAGGAAAATGGAAAATTCAGAGAACCAAGAGAAGTATGGATGTCTAGAGAGGCTATCATTAAGAATCTGGGAGAAAAATAATTATGAAGAAAAAGATAATAGGGATTATTATAGTAGTTGTTTTTACTGTAATAACAGTATATTTACTAGCAAATAGTAAAGAAATTGCTGAGTTTCCTGAACTAGTAAAAAGGTTAGAAATAAAATTTTTGTATATAGCAATATCATTGATGCTACTATATTTAGTAATTAATTCAACAATAATCTATATAATAGGCAAAGAAATAAGTAGAGAAATAACATTTATGAAATCAGTATATCTATCATTTGTGGGACAATACTATAGTCTGATTACACCATTTGCAGCTGGTGGACAACCTGCTCAAATAATAGCCATGAAGACTAGATATAATATCCCTATTTCTGTGGGTACAACAATTACAGTTAAGAAATTTTTGATATTTCAAGTTGTAGTTTCACTATATGCAATTAGTATGTTTTTTACTAAGATTCATTTCATAATGAATAAGTACAGCGGTCTAATAGTTTTTATAGTTATAGGTCTTAGTATCAACCTTATTGGTGGAGTACTAATTATTTTATTATCCTATTCTAAGACTGTAGTTGTTAAGATACTTGATTTTGTTATATTGATCGCAAAAAAACTTCATCTAGGGAAACGTATCAAGAGAGATTCAATAATTGAACACATTGATGACTATGTAAAGAATATAGAAGAGATAAAGAATAATAAGAAAACCATGCTTACCTTGATAGTTATGACTTTCATACAATTGACTATATATTTTTCCATAACCTATTTTATATATCTATCATTAGGATCAACAGGTGCTAATTATATTGATATATTGGGTATACAAACTATTGTATATGTAGTAGTCAGTTTTATACCAACTCCAGGTGGAGCTGGTGCATCAGAAGGAAGTTTTTATTTGCTGTTCAAAGTATTTTTCTCAAGAGACGTGTTATTATACGCTATGGCACTTTGGAGGATTATTACTTATTACGGAAATATGATTTTCAGTGGTTTGATTCTGCTGTTGGTTAGAATATTTGGATACTTCAAGAAGAAAAAGAAATATGCTTAGAGGGTGAATATTATGGACCTAAGAATAGACATGAGTAAAGAATACGGAGTCGTACTTGAAGGTGGAGGAGCCAAAGGTGCTTATCAGATTGGTGTCTTAAGAGCTCTCAAAGAATTAGATGTCAATATAAAAGCGGTTGTAGGTACATCTGTAGGAGCTCTCAATGGTGTGTTAGTGGCACAAGATAACCTGGACAAAGCAGTTGAGCTTTGGCAGAATATCAGATACTCTCAAGTTATAAATGTTGAAGATGATATTCTGGAAAGAATAACAAAACTAGATTTCAAGGACTTGGATTTCAAGAAAATATTTAATAAAATCATCCAAGTAATAATGGATAGGGGAGTTGATGTAACTCCTTTGAAAAAAATGATTGCAGAAGTGGTTGACGAAGAAAAAGTCAGGAATTCAGATATAGAATTTGGTTTAGTCACCATTTCTTTATCAGATAGAAAACCACTGGAATTATTTATAGAAGATATTGAAGAAGGAAGATTAAACGATTTTCTGTTAGCAAGTTCATACTTACCTGTATTCAAAAATGAAAAACTCCATGGTACAAGATATCTTGACGGAGGTTTCTATAATAATTCGCCAATGAGTATGCTGGTGGATAAAGGATACAAAAATCTCATCGTCATCAAGATAAAAGGAATAGGATTTGATAAAAAATCAAACATGGAAGATATTAATGTCTTTGAGATAGCTCCGTCCGAGAATCTAGGGGGGATATTGGAATTTGATACCAACAAAGCGAATTATAATCTTAATCTTGGTTATTATGACGCTATAAGAAGGGTTAAAGGATTAAGAGGAAGGCATTACTATATAGATACGGACAAAGAAGAAGAATACTTCATAAGCACGCTTATACAAATGGACAATGAGAATAAAGCTAAGTATTGCAAAGTTAATAATCTAAAGAACAAATCAGTAAACCGTGCAATTCTAGAAGATGTAATACCTAGATTAGCCAAGAAATTAGGTATTAGGGAAAAATGGGATTACTGTGATTTTATCATAGAATTACTTGAGTATTTTGGTAAAAAATTAAAGGTTGAAAGATTCAGGATATATACTTTTGAACAGTTCTTCACATTGATAAAGAACAGACTGAGAAGAACAAGATTAGAGATAGAAGAGGATGAAAGAATGTTTAAAAACTTATTAGAGGAGTTAGCTCTAATATCATGAGTCTAACTCCTCTTCAATGATTTCAATGAATTTATCAACTATAAAAGGATCGAATTGTTTTCCTGCACATCGTTTTAATTCTTCTACAGCAGCTTTTCTGGAGATTGCATCTTTATAAGGCTTATTGGTAATCATGGCTGTGTAACTTTCAACGATGGAGAATATACGGCATTCCAAAGGTATGCTGTTGCCCTTGATATTAAGGGGATATCCCTCACCATTCCACCACTCATGATGCTTTAATATTAAATCAGCGATATGAAAAAGGTTAGGTATTGATAATGATATCTTATATCCCACTTCGCTATGTCTTTTGATGATATTCAATTCCTCTGCTGTCAAAGGTTCTGTTTTATATAAAATATTGTTAGGTATACTCACTTGACCTAGGTCATGGAAGTTAACAAATAATTTGAGATTGTCAAGGTTATGTTCTGGATAATTTACGGCTTTGGCAAGTTTTACAACGTTATCCAGTAGGAACTGCTTGGTATCTTCATTCTTATATTCCTTGCTGGATAAAGATTTTATTAGTCCTTGGACAATATTATTTCTGTTTTTTATCCCCTGTAACAATTTTTCATGATACATATTATTGTCAGCTGCAATAAATATGGTTTCCATATCTGTATCAACTGTTTCCCTTAGACTATAACCAATTGAAAAACTAAGAGGTAATTTAGGATTGGACAAGTTATAGCTCTCTAATCGTTCAAGCAAAGTTGTTTTGTATTTTTCAAGCAAGGATTTACTGCAATTAGGAAAGAATATAGCAAATTCATCTCCTCCAATTCTACAGGCTTCTTCATAGCTGCTAAGAGGGGATTGAATTATATTTGCCGACTCTTTTATTATAGTATCACCGAATGAATGACCAAGGGTATCATTAACTAGTTTTAGACTGTTGAGGTCACATATAACCAAACCCATGGGTAAGAACGCAGGATCATTGTAATATTCTAATTTATTCTCAAAATAAGCTCTATTGAATAGACCTGTCAAAGGGTCATAAATGTTAAGATACTCCAGTTTATTTTCTATGGATATTTTTTCGGATATATCTCTGGCAAGGCACATCACATGGTCGTCAATATCTGGATAGAGTCTAATGATGAAATAATAATTGTTCTCATTAATAAGGATATTTGTTTTAAAAGAACTAGGATTCTTAGTTTGTAAAACTTTATCTGAAGTGGCTTTTATTTGTTTAGCAGTATCAATAGGAAATACTTCAAATATATTTTGATTGATTACTTTATGAGGATCGATATTGATTTCTTTGGTCAATCCACAATTAAAGTATGTAACATCACCTTTTTTATTAAGCCTTATTAATACATCGGGAGTATTATTGACAAGTATATCGTATTTGAGTTTTGAAACTTCTAATTCTTGTTGGAGATTTTTGACATGGGTTATATTTTTGAGAGTTATCATTAAGTAATTATTATCAGAAAGAGTTTTTAGTTTTACATTATATGTAGAGATTTTGTTATTAGAATATGTAAAATGATAATCACAATCATCAATTTTCTTGATAGAAGTTATGTTCTTATGTTGAAACAGCAATGACACATCTTTGATATTATAATCTTCCTTATGCAAGTTGAGTGCCCGCATAGCTTCCTTATTCATGAACAGCAGATAATTTGAGCTATTTACAATTAGAACTCCGTAATCTATTTGCTGAATCGTTTCTACTAACAGAGGATTATCAAAAAAACTGTCCTCAGATTTCTTATAGGGTTTTTCCCTATTCAATTTTTGGGTGTGAGATAATATAAAAGATATAAATTCATTTATATTTGCGGTATTCATAATAAAGTCCCCTTAAGATATATATTATAGATAAAATATTTTTTAACCCATAAAAAATATTATAAATTCATTATATCATATAATAAAGAAAAATAAATATAAATTACAGAACTTACAAAGGAAAATAATATGGTATAATGAATAACAAATAATATCCAATAACAATAAAATATAATAGATAAGTTCAATCTATATAGATATTTAATTAATCAATTGGAGATAATATCTGTATTGATGTATAAATATTTATTTCGTGAGAAGGTATAATTATTAAATATATATTTTGAAAGGGATGTAAGTAGTATGGTAGAAAATACATTTGATAATCCTTTATATTTTGAAAATAGAGAACTAAGTTGGTTGGAATTCAACCAAAGAGTACTGGATGAGGCTAAAAACTCAGATAATCCACTATTTGAGAGGTTAAAGTTCATGTCTATAGTCAGTTCTAATCTAGATGAGTTCATAATGGTTAGATTGGCTTCTTTGAAGGAGCAATTGAATGTGGGAATCAATAAACCTGATATAGCTGGGCTTACACAAAAACAACAGATCAAAAAGATTTCTTTAAGGACACATAAATTGGTTGATGAGCAATACAGTCATTATAAAAGATCTATTGTTCCTCTATTGAAAACAAAAGGTATAAATCTTATACATACAAAAGATTTAAACGAAAAACAGAAGAACTATCTTGAAGAATATTTCACAGAGGTTATATATCCAGTACTTACACCCCTGGCAGTTGATTCCAGCAGACCGTTTCCATTGATTCTTAATAAGAGTTTAAATTTGGCTATTTTAATAAAAAGAAATGCAGAAGAGGTATTTGCTACTGTTCAGGTACCGGCTGTGTTGTCAAGATTCATAGAAATACCTAATAATGGTAATAAGCATACTGATTTCATTCTATTAGAAGATGTAATGAAATTATTTATGCAGCGATTGTTTGTAGGGTTTAAGGTAATATGCACTTATCCCTATAGAATAACAAGAAATGCTGACTTGACTATAGACGAAGAGGATACACAAGATTTATTGATAGAAATCGAAAAATCAGTAAAGAAAAGAAAATGGGGAGAAGCCATAAGATTAGAAGTAGCTTATGACATGGATGAAAGACTGGTCAATATCTTGAAGGAATCCCTATCAATCAATAATAAGGATATATATTATATTAATGGTCCATTAGACCTGACATTCTTAATGAAATTATATGATTTGAAAGGATTCGACCATCTAAAATATGATAGGTATAATCCAAGTACTCCTTTGGATTTATTGGGAGAAGAAGATATATTTCAGGTCATAAGAAAAAGAGATGTATTTCTACATCACCCCTATGAATCTTTTACACCAGTAGTTTCGTTGGTTAAAAGAGCTGCTAGAGATGATAAGGTATTGGCGATAAAACAAACTCTTTATAGAGTAAGTGGAGAGTCTCCAATAATTAAAGCATTAGCTGAAGCGGCAGAATCTGGTAAGCAGGTAACTGTATTGGTTGAGTTGAAAGCTAGGTTTGATGAAGAGAATAATATTCAATGGGCGAGAAGATTAGAAAAATCAGGATGCCATGTTATATATGGATTGGTTGGTTTGAAGACTCATTGTAAGATTACTCTTATTGTAAGGATGGAAGAGGATGGAATAAGAAGATATGTACATCTTGGTACAGGTAATTACAATGATATCACTGCTAAGTTATATACAGACATGGGAATACTGACCTGTAATGAAAAGATAGGTGCGGATACTTCTGCTGTTTTTAATACACTTTCTGGATATTCTGAACCTCCAAAGCTTAATAAATTGACTATGGCACCTATTGGGCTTAGGAAAAAATTTATGATGCTTATTGAAAGGGAAGAGAGTAATGCTATATTAGGTAAAAAGGCTAAGATTATAGTTAAGATGAATTCTATATGTGACCCAGGTATCATGAAAGCTCTATACAAAGCTTCTTCTGCTGGAGTAGAGATTGAATTGATAGTCAGGGGGATTTGTGGAATTATTCCTTGTATAGAGGGTGTTAGTGATAATATTACTGTTAGAAGTATAGTTGGTAGATATTTGGAGCATAGCAGAATATTTTATTTTTATAATGATAAGGACGAAGAAATTTATTTATCCAGTGCGGATTGGATGCCTAGGAATCTTAATAGAAGAGTGGAATTGATGTTTCCTATAGAGGATCAGAGGATCAAGCAGAGGATTATTGATATTCTTAAGATTATGTTGAAGGATAATGTTAAGGCTAAGACCAAGAATAGAGAGGGAGAATATCTTAAGATTAATAAGAAGGGTAAGAAGGTTATTAATTCACAGGAGTATTTTTCAAGGTTTGCGCAGAATATTATGAAAGAGTATACTGTGGAGAAGGAGCATGATATATTTATTCCTATAAAGAAGAATCATAAATAAATTTAAAGAAATAAGTGTTGTAGTTGTTGGACAACGGTAATAAGAGAAGAACATATATATTGATAATCACTCCCGTTACATTTGTTGCTTTATCTGGTTGGAAGGAAGGGCAACAAGCTGTAAAAGTCGTTTTTATCAATATATATGTTTCTTTCGTCTTTTGGCGCTCTTGGGTTATCTAATGTAGCTATTTGCGTTGGGTTCAATATATGACCGTTGTCTATAACTCACTTAATACTTTGCAGACAGTAAAAAAGGACTTATACGTCCTTTTTTAGAGTTCGGAGATTTCAAATATTTTTCTGCCTGATAGGAGAAGAAGGAAGGATAAAGTTATGTTGTAGGCTATCATTATTAGGTAATTGAAGTATGTTGCATATGGGCTTCCTTTTAGGACTATGAATTCAATGATAGACCCTCCTGCTATACCTGGTACAATGAAGACTAGGACTATTAGTATTTTCATAATTAATCTAAATACTTTACTATGTGCTGAGCCAAATAGTCTTCGGGCTAGGACGTCATTATAAACGAATAATGCACCGAATGTAGTGTAGGTTATGGCACTTAGTAATATAGTTATTATGTCGGCTTTGAACATGAATCCTGATATTGCGAATAATATTAGTCCGTCTACAAAGTTTTTAAGATGGTTGGCTAGTGTTCCAAAGAATATTTTTTCTATTGAACCTGCGGGTATTAAATATATATAGTGCATTTTCATTTCTTCCATCCATTTACCTTGCATAGAGTAGATTAATAGCATATATACGCTGAAGTATAGGACGGTCCTTAAGCTTGAATGTTCCATAAAAAACTTGGAGGCGATACCAAAAGCAACTATTCCTAGGGTTTCTTTGCTGATAAAGAAGAAACCACTTTTTCTATATTCCATCATATGTTTGTAAAAGATTGCTTTTGCTCCTCCAGAACCAAAGTTACCTTTTACTTTTTTTACTTTGTCGGTTTTGATTTCTCTGACTGATTTACCTGATCTCTTAGCTGCTAGTTGTTTTTCTTTTCTTAGAGTGGCGCCAAGAACATCTTCGTAATAATCTGTATTAAGATTATATAGCAATAGCATTAGTATCACTATGGTTATTACTATGAAGATAAGGTTCATATAGAAGGTACCATCTAGTTCTTTCGTTGAATAGGATAATACTATTTTGAACCAACCTACTACAGGGATTGAGTTGAAGACCTTACTTTCAAACACATTATTAGCAGCAGTCAACAAGTCTTTTACATTGACTAAAGTTATCGTAAACCATGAGATGAAAGCAATATAAATACCGTTGATTATTCGTTTGGCTAATACTCTATAGCTGCCTTTTTTGGAAGTGATGGAATAGAGTATCAGTGATATCAATGACATACAAAAGAATAAAACTGCAACAGATACAATTAATACGATGATACCTACATTGGATATTGGATAATGATTTTTCAAGTTAGGTATTTGGAATACCAAGAAAAATATTATCAATAGGGTTGTAAACATTTCCTTTATAAATCCGTATATCAAGACTTTTTTTCTGGAAATTGGAGCAGTAAATACGAAATTCACATCTGATTGCCTGAAAAAGCTATTTCCTTTTTCTATACCTTGGTTAAGTTGAAAATATGTTATTATCAGAACACTTCCAGCAGCAATCAGTTCAAAGGAGATTTTTGGGATTGTTGAAGTATTCTCTGCAGGCATTATAAAGCTAATAACAAAAAATCCTCCTATAACGAGTATCAGAAATATATAAAATATCAAGTATGAAGGCTTTCTTACTATTTCTTTTACTCTATTTACAAAACTTCTTTTCATGATATAAAATAATGGTTTCATAATTATGCCTCCGTAACATCAAAGAATATTTCTTCAAGAGTTTCATTATTAGCAGCTATCTCTTTTCGTGTTCTTGATAGAACGATTTGTCCATTTTTCATGATTAATGCCTTGTCCCATACTTCTTCCACACTATCAATGATATGTGTACTGATTAATACACTTCGATTCATTTTTTTAAGTTTTAAGAAAGTTTCTTTTAATTCTTTTATGGCTTTTGGGTCGAGACCAATCATAGGTTCGTCGAACAGGATGACTTTGGGGTCTAATAGTAGGGAACAGCAGATACTAACTTTTTGTTTCATTCCTTTTGATAAACTAGCACCTAATTTATCTTTTTTATCCCATAAATCAAAAGTCATTAGTAGTTCTTTTGCCTTTTCTTCGTAATCTTTCAATTTGTATGCTGTAGCAATAAATTTGATGTGCTCATATATGGTCAACATGTCATATACAGCAGGGGCTTCTGGTACATATCCAAAAACTCTTTTTGCTTCTACAGTTTTATTATTCATGTTATTGATTGTTATATCTCCTTTATATCTGAGAAGACCTGCAATAGATTTGATAGTCGTACTTTTACCAGCACCATTAGGTCCTAATAATACTGCTATCTCACCATCATTTACACTAAAACTGATGTCATCTACAGCTTTAACTTTATCAAATTGTTTAGTTAAATTTTTTACCTCTAACATTATAATTCACCTCTTATATTTTTTCTTTATACTTTTGCCGACACCTATAAAAATTAAGGATAATATTAAAATTCTATCTCCAATTCATACATTTATTCAACTATTCAAAAGTAGTGATAGTTGAAATACCCTAAAAGCTTATTAATAAATAGCTAATTCTACAACTGTATATATGTAATATAAACAGAATACACACTTATTAAAGAAAAGTCAAGAGAAAAAATAAAAATTTTACTTGACTTTTAATGAACATGTTCATATAATAATATTATAAGTTAAATGAACAGGTTCATAATAAAATTTAACATACATTTTAGATTGAAAGGACAGATGAAATTATGGAGCAATTAGATGATAGAAGTAAATTGTTAGGGCAGGAGAAAGTATCAAAAGTAATTACAAAATTAGCTATACCAGCCATAATTGGTATGTTGGTAAATGCAGTATATAATTTTGTTGATACAATGTTTGTAAGTTGGATAGGAACCAATGCAATGTCAGCGGCTCAAGTAGGTTTTCCTGTATTTATGGTTTTAGTAGCATTTGGGCAATTGTTTGGTATTGGAGGTTCTTCATATACTTCACGATTATTAGGAGAAAATAATAAAAAAGAAGCAAGTAAAACTATTACGGTTGTTTATATAACAACCATAATAACAGGAGTTATTCTAGGGATATGTGGTCTAGTGTTCTTAGAGCCTTTGGTTAATATGTTCGGAGCCAATAGCGATAATATTAGTTATACTTTGGCTTACACATCAATTTTATTTATTGGTGCACCTTTTATTCTTGGAAATATGGCACTCAACAATCTATTAAGGGCAGAGGGTAGTGCGATAATTTCAATGTTTGGTCTTATGCTTGGAGCCATACTTAATATTATATTAGATCCAATATTTATATTTGCATTTGATATGGGTATTGCAGGTGCTGCTTTGGCAACAATAATTGCTCAAGCAATCACAACTGTATTTTTACTTAGCTATTATATAAGGAAGAAAAGTTTGATACCAATGAAGTTAAGTATGTTTAAACC
Organism: Vallitalea guaymasensis; assembly: GCF_018141425.1. Lineage (NCBI taxonomy): Bacteria > Bacillati > Bacillota > Clostridia > Lachnospirales > Vallitaleaceae > Vallitalea > Vallitalea guaymasensis. The sequence continues at coordinate 1,785,834 of NZ_CP058561.1, read as the reverse complement.
CTCTAAAAAGATATATAATCAAATATTAACGATTGGTTTACCTACATTGATAAGACAGTTACTTGCTAGTTTTTCCATAGGTTTAATGAATAAAGCTGCAACTGGATATGGTACAGAAGCAGTAGCTGCTATAGGTATTGTGTCAAAAGTATTTATGCTAGGGTTCTATGCTTTACTAGGATATACACAAGGATTTTTACCTGTAGCTGGATATAATTATGGAGCTAAAAAGTATCAAAGGGTATTGGATTCAACGAAAGTAAGCACGAAAGTAAGTACAATATATTGTATAATTGTTTTTGCAGTATTCATGATTTTTGCTGAGCCTATTGTAATGATTTTTAGACCAGAAGCTGAAGTTGCTAGGATAGCTGTTAAAGGATTAAGGATTTGGTCCATTTCGTTACCACTATTAGGGTATTCAATGGTTATCAATATGTTATTCCAAGCTATTGGTAAAGCAAAAGAAGCAGCTATTTTATCTATTTCAAGGCAGGGAATCATGTTGATACCATTAATTCTCATATTACCTTCATTATTTAGTTTGAATGGAGTTTTACTTGCACAACCTGTGGCTGATGTACTAACCTTTATTTTAACAGGAATTCTTGGTATAATTGTTAATAAAGAAATATATCAATTACGAGATGGAAGCAATGGGCTGCCTAATGTAGCTTGAAGGGGATGGAATCAGTGCCAAAAATAATTAAAGATCTAAGAGAGAAAATAATTAAAACTGCAATTACAATTTTTAATGAGCAAGGGTTTGATGCTATAGATATAAGAAAAATAGCTAAGGAGTGTAATGTTGCAGTAGGAACGCTTTATAATTATTTTCCTAACAAGAAAGAAGTTGTGTATGAAGTTTTTAACGAACTCTGGTATGAGTCAATGAATAAATTGGAAGCGTTGATTGATTCATCTGAGGGGAATGAGGATTTATTTGTTGATTATATATTGAGTTTATATAAGGAAATGGAAAAGAAAAAAGGAATAGGATTGTATTTATTCAGGATGGAGATAATTGAATCCAAGGATGAAAAGGTGGAGGATGGTAATTTTCTAGCTCATTCCAAGTTTCATGAGAGGCATGCTAAGCAGATAGGAAAATTGTTGATAAAAAGCTATGGGCTTGGTGATGCTGGGGATAATAATAGGGAGTTGGATAACTTGATAAATACGGTGGCTACTTTGATTATAACTAATAAAGGTGCAGATGTTGAATATGTTATGTTTATCAGGGATATGGTTAGTAGTTATGTAAGGGATTATAGGGATAGGTTGTGTAAATAGGTTGAGTCACCTTGCTGTTCAGAGTAAAGGGGTTTAGCCGTTCATGGTACAATGGCAATAAGTTAAGAATTCACATAGAGTTTCTACATAGTTAGTTATGTAGAACTCTATTTTTTATACATTTTTTTAGATGATAGTTAAGAATACTTGACAATCAGCCAAAGTTTGTGGAAAAGCTTCTAAAATGTAAACTATATATTATTATCTTTAATATCAACAGATAAAAATTTATACTCACCATCTACTAACTTTATTACAAAAGTTACCTTATATGAAATAATTGGATTTTCCTGTATCTCATTAGTTAAGATACATTTACATGTTACTATTTCATCATCAACAAGAACTTCTTCAATTGTTATAGCGTAATGAAACGATCCTGTAAACGATTCATAAGTATATATTTGGCTGTTTTCATCATATTCTTTTATTTGTGAGTGGTCTATTTTTGTATTAAACTTGCTTAATATATATTCGTCAACAATTTCTGATGGTACAGTAAGTATCCATTTGTCTTTATTAAAATACTGATGAAGTTCTGACCTTACAGTCCAAAATAAACTATCAACTATATAAGTATCATCAACTACAGTTAGTCCCGCAAAATGTGAGGATTTTATCCTTTTTTCTGATATAAGCTTATCAACTAATTCGACAGGAATGATATAATTATCTGATTCTGAATCATAATAGTCCTCAAACAACTTCCAATATTCAAAAGGCTCTATTGGATATGTACCTGCACTCCTTATGTATTGAAAAGCTCTTTCATAGTCTATTAAATCATCCTGATTTAAAGACATATCAAAATCAAAAACAAGAAAATAACTTGTTACAATTTCTTTAAGAAGAGTATTATCTATTTCATGTATATTATCCTTTATTACAGGATATAAAGAATCTGATTCTTGTTCTGAATTGCTAGTTAAAAGATTATCTGCTTTTTTATTTTTATCAGCTTTATCTTGTATTTGAGTAAATTTCATACAACCCGAAAGGCATAAGATAATTAATAATGGTAAAAGCAATTTTTTCATAAATTAATCACTCCTATAAATAAACTTTTAAAATTTTAAAAAATAGGCTACTGTAGTTAGCCTCTAATATAGAATAACATAACAAGATAATTTTTCAATATATTTTAGAATTATTAGATATCTATGGTTATTAATAATGTAGAAAATTATAATATTTAGCAAAATTAATATTAAAACTTACCTATTGGTTATCAGTAAAATTAGTTTAATATATGTCAAAAAGCTTAAATTAATGATATTGTACTATGGCACACTTACTATCTTACTACTAAGTATAAGTTAAAATATCAGAAAGATACTAATTAATAGTCTGATGAGTTATTAACTTAACGCATCAATTCTAATATTTTTATGATAAATACTTGACTTTTTGTTGTAACAAATATACAATATTATTGTGCTAACAAAAAGTGAGGTGAAATAATGGCATCCAAGAAAATGGGTCGACCGCTTTCTGATAATCCTAAGAATATAAGACTACAGTTAAGAGTGGATAAAGAAACTATGGATATGCTTGATGAATGTGCCAAAGAGCTTAATAGTAACCGCTCTGATGTAGTTCGTAAGGGTATTAAGAAAGTTGCTGATGACCTCAAGGCAAAATAAAAGAAGCAGTGCCAAAACTCTAAAATGAACACTGCTTCTAACTTGCCTCCACAATAAACAGAGGTAAATATATTATACATCTGTTTGTTGTGGAATTCAATGTAATCTATGATATTTATAATATTAAGGAGGCATATATGGAATCAATAATAGAACAACTATTTAATGGAGAAATTGATTCGTATGAAAATTTCTGTCAAACAGATGAGTACATAAAAGCTACCTCAGAAGTTATTAAAGTAGAAGGTGAATTTCAAGATCTAATAAACCAAGAGCAAAGAGAAGTTTACGAAAGATTACTGGACATAAAATCTGAAAGTTCTGTAATTGAATCTAAAATTCATTTTGTTTATGGTTTCAAGATAGGATTCAAGTTAGCTTTTGAATTATATGGTGAAAATCAAAACAACCAAATATAAGTGGTAACTTACTATATTGCTATGAAAAAAAACTGCCAGTTTTGAAAGTAGATATAGCAAGGACTGATTTTAACGACTACATAGATGAATGTATGAAAGAGCCTGAATTCATTTTAGATAAGCTTAACCGACTGCAATAATGTAGTCGGTTTTTTAATACTTGACAAAATGGATTAATATTTATAGAATAATAATTAATAAATATGAATAAATATACATAAAGGAGAGATGGCTATGACAGTTAACCTAAAAGGAAAAAGCTTATTAACTTTGAAGGATTTTAACAAAGTTGAAATTGAATATTTATTAAATCTAGCAGGAGATTTGAAGCAAAAGAAGAGAATGGGTATTATTGGAGAAGGTTTAAAAGGGAAAAATATAGCTTTAATATTCGAAAAGCCTTCTACAAGAACAAGATGTGCTTTTACTGTAGCTTGTACAGATGAAGGAGGGCATCCTGAGTATCTAGGTAAGAACGATATACAATTAGGTTATAAAGAATCTGTTGAAGATACTGCAAGAGTGTTAGGAAGATTATTTGATGGAATAGAGTTCAGAGGTTTTTCACAAGAACATGTAGAAAAATTAGCCAAGTACAGCGGTGTTCCAGTATGGAATGGATTGACTGATGATTACCATCCAACTCAGATATTAGCCGATTTATTGACTATAAAAGAGAAATTTGGAAAGCTGGAAGGACTTAATTTTGTCTATGTAGGTGATGGACGTAACAATATGGCTAACAGTCTAATGATTGGATGCAGCAAGATGGGAATGAATTTCACATTAATCGCTCCTAAACAGTTATGGCCTGTAGACCAGTTAATAGATGAATGCAAAGCCTTTGCAAAAGAATCAGGAAGTATAATAAACATATCAGACGATACCGAGGAAGTAGCACAAGCAGATATAATATATACAGACGTATGGTGCTCAATGGGCGAAGAGACCAAAGCCGCCGAAAGAATCAAATTATTAAAACCATATCAAGTAAATAAAGAATTGCTAACTAAAACCAATAAAAACGACACAATATGCATGCATTGCCTACCAGCAGTAAAAGGCAACGAAATAACAGAAGAAGTATTCGAACAGTACTCACAAGTAATATTTGACGAAGCTGAAAATAGAATGCACACTATAAAAGCTGTGATGGTCGGAACAATATAGGTATTAATAAGACAGTGGTATATTCACTGTCTTTTTCTTAATGCTTTTACAATTGTAAATAAAATCTACAATAACCAATAGTTATACTAATCAGAAGAAAAAATGTTTTGTGATTATACATACGGAAATTTCAAAGCAAAATAGTATATGTATATGTGGAGTAGTGAGGCAGGACGCCGAACCCAGCATTTAATCTGACAGCCCTACTGGACTGTCAGGAATGATAATGGACTCGATGTCCATTATTATTCGTTGAGCTCAGGACGAGCAAGTTGCTGGCGTAACATATACATATACTATTTTGCAAAAGCCAAGTCCGAACAAAACATTTTTTCTGACTTACCTGCAATTTAATTCTAACATTAAACGAAACTTAAAAATTCATTACAATTGACACTATTTATTTCATTCTGATATAATACATAAAAAAGAATGTAAGTAGGGAATACACTATGAAAGAGAAAATAATACAATTACTGAATGAAGCTGATGACTACATTTCAGGTGAAGAAATAAGCAAACAACTAGGGGTCTCCAGAACGGCTATATGGAAAGTTATTAATCGTTTAAAAGAAGAAGGTTATGAAATCGAATCCGTTACGAGAAAAGGCTATAGACTTCTATCATCTCCTGATATATTGAACAGCGAAGAATTACATTATAATCTTAATACAGAAATTATCGGTAATAAAATAATTAATTTTGATAAACTGGACTCTACCAATCAACAAGCTAAAAAATTAGCCTTAGAAGGTGCAAGCAACGGAACGGTCGTTATTGCTGAAGAACAAACAGCAGGTAAGGGTAGAAGAGGTAAGATGTGGGTTTCTCCACCTGGTACAGGCATATGGATGTCTGCTATATTAAGACCTAGTGTGATGCCAGAGAATGCTTCAATGTTGACGTTGGTAGCAGGACTAGCAGTATGCAAGGCTGTAAGAGAGATAACCAACTTAGAAGCGTCAATCAAATGGCCTAATGACATTGTTGTGAACGGTAAAAAAATATGCGGATTACTAACAGAAATGAACTCGGAAATAGACTTTATCAATTTTGTGGTAGTAGGAATAGGAATAAATGTGAATATAGAAAAATTCCCACCAGAATTAGATAATATTGCAACTTCATTGATGATAGAAGGAAATCAATCCTATCAAAGAAAAAAACTTGTTAAAAGGACTCTAGAGATTTTTGAAGACTACTATAAAAAATACCTTGCAACAGAAGACTTAACTAAAATCATTGAGGAATATAATGAACATTGTATAAATATAGGCAGAAAAGTAAGAGTTACAGGAAGAAAACAGGATATAACTGGTAATGTGAAATGTGTCACCAATAAAGGTGAACTCATAGTAACAGACCAGCAAGGAGAAGATATAGTAGTAACTTCAGGAGAAGTTTCTGTAAGAGGAATATATGGATACGTATAGAATATGATAATGAAAGGATTTGATATATATGTTTGATGAAAGAGTAATATTATGTGTTTCCAATGCTTATAATAAAAAGTATTATTTGAACGAAGACTTTGAACAGCTTCCACAACAGATAAAGGATGAACTTAAAATCTTATCTGTTTTATATACAGAAGATGTTGGTGGAATTCTGACTATAGGATTTGAAGAAAGTGGTGACTTGTTCTTAGAAGTAGAAGCCAATGAGAATGATTTATTATTTGATGAAATCGGCAGTGGTCTTAAGATCAAGCAAATGCAAACTGACAAGCAGGAATTATGGGAATCCTTAGAAATGTTTTTCAGAGTATTTTATCTAGGAGAAGAATAAAATTAAATAATATAGAAGAGGAGAAAACAATTATGATCCGTCACGTGGTAATGTTCAAATATCAAGAAGAAGCAGAAGGCAATGATAAGAAATATAATCTAAACAAGACAAAAGAGTTGTTAGAAAAATTACAAGGTAAAGTAGAAGAAATAAAATATCTTCATGTAGGATTGAACGATGATGAAGCTGATAATAGTAATTATGATTTGGTTCTTACTGTAGATGTAGAATCAATATCAGACCTTAATGCATATCAGATCAATCCAGACCATGCTTTAGTAGGTAAGTTCATCAAAAAAGTTGCAATGGCTAGAGCTTGTGTTGATTATAGAGTATAGATTGATGAATTTTTGTGGATTAATATAGTTGTTATTTGATGAAATTATGTTATAATATGACTGGTATTTTTCATTAGACTATACATCAAACTAAGTGTAATTATCAAGTTATAGATAGACTATGAGAAAACTAAATATAAAGAATGTCTTGTATCCTTAGGGAATGAGAACAGGAGGTTGGAACAATGAAAAAAAGAGTAAGTACTAGGAAACTTGTATTAGCTTCGGTAATGGTGGCTATAACTATTATTCTAGCATATACACCACTTGGATTGATTCCTTTACCACCAATTAACCCAACGATATTACATATACCTACAATAATAATAGCTATTGTTGAAGGACCTATCATGGGTGTTGTAGTCGGTTTGGGATTCGGTGTAGCGACTTTGATTAAAGCATTTACTATGCCAGCATCACCATTAGACCCATTATTCATGAATCCACTTATTTCAGTATTGCCAAGAATATTGATAGGGATTACAACTTATTATTCATATGCATTGATTAAACACCTGCTAGGTAAAACTAAAAAATCAGAATCAATAGCTGTTGGTTTTGGTGCTGTAATTGGTAGTTTTACTAACACTATAGGTGTACTTGGTATGATATTCATAGTATACTCTGACTTTATAAAAGACAAATTGGGCGTAGAGGCAAAAACGTTAATATACTCTGTTGCTACTACAAGCGGTGTAGGAGAAGCTGTTCTAGCCGCCGCAGTATCCATAGGAGTAGTTTATTCCCTCAAAAAGGCTTTTTATAGAAAATAAATATTCTAATAGTGGTGATAGCCTATCTAAGGTGATTACCACTATTATTTAATCAAAAAAATAGTAATAGATTATTAAAGGAAGTGATTGAATGTTATTAGTTATAGATATTGGCAATACTAACATAGTGTTAGGAGCTTATGAAGAAGATAAACTAGTGGCAAATTGGAGAATGACAACAAAAACACCTAGAACATCAGATGAATATGGGCTATTCATGTATAATTTATTTTTACATAAGGGAATAGATGTGAATGAAGTAAAAGATGTAATCATTGCTTCTGTAGTTCCTAATATCATGTATTCACTGGTTAATGGTATAATAAAATATTTTAAAACTACTCCTATAATAGTTGGACCTGGGGTAAAAACAGGTATCAATATAAGAACAGACAATCCAAAAGAAGTTGGAGCAGATAGAATTGTCAATATAGTAAGTGCTTATTATACTTATGGAGGACCTGCCATAGTTATTGATTTTGGAACTGCAACTACTTACGATATAGTTACGGAAGATGGAATATTCAATGCAGCCATAACATCACCAGGGCTTAAGATAAGCGCTAATGCTCTATGGCAAAAGGCAGCTAAACTACCAGAAATAGAGATCAAGAAACCTAAGACTATCCTTGCAAAGAATACCATCACTAGTATGCAGGCAGGATTGGTTTATGGTTATATAGGACAAGTTGAATATATTGTCAAGAAGGTAAAAGAAGAGATGAACTTACCTGATATGAAAGTAGTTGCAACAGGCGGACTTGCCAAAGTCATCTACAAAGAAACAAATGCTATAGACGTATATGACCCAATGTTAACATTGAAGGGACTTAAAATAATACACGATAAAAATAAAAACTGAGTGATGCTATGAAAATGAAAATTGGAAATATAGAGCTTGAGAACAATGTAATATTAGCACCTATGGCAGGTGTAACCGACTTACCATACAGACTATTATGCAAAGAACAAGGATGCGGATTGGTATACACAGAAATGGTAAGCGCAAAAGCTATATACTATAATAATAAGAATACAAAACTATTAATGCAGATAGATGAAAGAGAGCGACCAGTAGCAGTACAGCTTTTTGGATCAGAACCAGACCTTATGGCTGAAATGGCAAAAAGAATTACTGAAGAAAATCCTCTTATAGACATAATTGATATTAATATGGGATGTCCAGTGCCAAAAATAGTTAATAATAATGAAGGTTCAGCGCTCATGAAAAATCCTAAGTTAATTGGAGAAATAGTGAAGAAGGTTTCTACAGCCATAGATAAACCATTGACAATCAAGATTAGAAAAGGTTTTGATGAAAGTAATATCAATGCTGTTGAAGTAGCTAAGATAGCTGAAGAAAACGGAGCTGCTGCTATTGGAGTACATGGAAGAACCAGAGAACAATATTATAGTGGAAAAGCTGATTGGGATATAATAAGACAAGTTAAAGATGCAGTAACAATACCGGTATTAGGCAATGGAGATGTTTTTGCACCAGAAGATGCTAAGAGGTTATTAGAAGAAACTGGTTGTGACGGTATACTTATTGGAAGAGGAGCACAAGGTAACCCTTGGATATTCAGTAGGATAATCCATTACCTAGAAACCGGAGAGGTACTACCTAATCCTACGTTAGATGAAATTATAGATACCATCAACAGGCACTTAGAAATGCTGTCAGAATATAAAGGCAGCTACACAGCTGTTAGGGAAATGAGAAAGCATATTTCCTGGTATACAAAAGGATTACCTGGTTCTGCCCATATAAGAAGAGAAATCAATAGTACCCAATCTATGGAGGAACTAAAAGAAAAAATAGAAGAAATTAAATTTATCTGATTGAAAAAAACATGTATAAAAACCCCATTATGTTAATAAGTTATACTAAAACATAATTTGAAGTGAGTTATATGTATAAAAAATATGCAATCATAAGTTGTAACAAAGAAACTGGAGACATTAATTTTCGTAACCCATTCATTAGATTCTTTCCCAAGAAAATGGTAAGGAATTATATAATAAAAAAGTTGCCACTTAATATAACAGAAATTGATTATTTGGGTAATTTGGGACTAGACATAAAATTACCTATTACAGAAGAGGAATTGATTGAAGAAGAGTACACAAAAGCAATCATTGATGAATTCAACAGAAGGCATTTAATCTATAATATCAATACCTTAGTCATATCAAAAGAGCTTAAGGACTATAGAGATTACTTTGAATCAATTGTAGGTAGTGAAAAAGCTGTTCAGTTTTTGTACATTGATAAAGTAATAAAAAAAATAATAAATTTGAGTAATAAAGAATTAAAAGATATGAATTTTGTTATAATAGATGGAGATAATAGTAAAACAAGATTTATTATTGATAATATATATCAAGGTATCAATTCATTGACTATAGTAACTTCAAAGCCAGAGATATTTGAAGAAAGAGTTGATGAAATATATGATGAAACAGGTCTAGCTGTTGGGATAACCAATTATAATGTGAATCAAGAAATATCAAGTGATATAGTTATTAATTGCAATGGTGACAAGAATAAGATATTCTACTCCTTTGATGAAGGTTCATATATCATTGATTTTGTATCAGATGATGACAAGGTCAAAGATATATTAATAAAAAGAAATGATATCAATGTAATAACAGGTGTTGATATATATGTTGATGATCATTTGATGAGCAAGGAATTGCTGCATGGTATTTTACTTAACCAGAACAGATTGTTAAGAAGCATGTTCTTGTATGGCTATAAAACAAATATGTTTGAAAGACTGGATAAGATCAAGAGCAAATATCATGTGAGAATTGGCAATATATATCAGAGGGGGGAAGAATTGCAGTCTTAGGCTTATCAGAACTATTTTTATATGTCAAGCATTTTTGAAAATGTCCCGAAATTTTCAAAATATAAGCACCGATTTTTAGGTGCTTTAATAACTTCCGCATTTATTCCACGGTTCTATTTACAACGAGCCTCTAATGGCATGTTTTGATGCATCAGAGGCATCCCCTAACCTGTTTTGTGGCATAGCAAGTAAAGCATGGGATGCCTTGTAAAGAAAGCATAACATGCCATTTTCTCATTATAAATAGACTTTCGCGGCATAAAAGCTATTTTTATGGAATTTTATTTAGCAATGGTCAAAGCTTGGGAGTACATTGCAGACTCAAAGGATTGTTCATAATAGTGTTTTTGCTTTTTAACAAACTTTGTAAAAGTACTCTTTTTCCACGGATGAGACATTGGTGGAATATATCTTTTGCGAGGTTTTTCAGTGCTTTGGGGGTAATGGAAATTTCTTGATGTATATTCATGTTCTGGTATCTCGTCTAGAGTGTATACTTTTTCTCCTATGCTTGTAAATAGTTGTCCATCAAAAGATTTAATAACTAGAGCCAGTGTACCTTTATGGTAATAAACAGGGTAGCCATTAGAATCTATAGGTTTATAATACTTTTTGTTTAATCTGATACAGTGACCATTATCAATCTTACGATTTACAAGAACTGCAAGAGTAAGATTAATTTTTTCATTATCGGGTTGTTTTTCAAAAACAGATTTGATATTATTAAGAGGCAGAGCAAATTTAGCATTATATTTTTGTATGTAGGAGTCCAAAAATATATTTGCTTGTTCTATGGTTGTTGCGCCTGCTAATCTTAATTCGATTGGTAGGCGTGATTGTAATGTTTGGAACATTCGTTCTACGCGACCTTTGGCTTGTGGATTGCTGGTTGTTCTGATTTCGACCCCTAACTGTTTACAAGCATAACCAAACTGAGTAAAAGTATCCTTTTCAAGAGAAGGAGATTTTTTTTGCCTATATTCAAAGACAGTACGTCTATCAGTATAAAACATATAGGGAATACCATGATTATTTAAAATCTGATGAAAAACATTATAGTAGCCTTTCAACGTTTCTTGTCTATCAAAATATGCTCCAACAACAGTTCCTGTAGCATCATCAACAGCAATATGTAGATGAGTTTTTTTATCCCCAAACCAAAAGTGTACAGAAGCATCCATTTGAATCATCTCACCTAAAAAAGCACAGCGTGGTCTACGAGGATGAGCATCTTCAAGAGCAACTATGTTTTCTGTAATTTTAGCAACCTCTTTCTTTGATTTAGTAGCATTTCTTTGTTTTTTCAACTTAAGACGCATTCTCTTTTTAGTAACACGTCTAGCTTTAGGTGAAAGCATCCCTTCAGACATAAGAATGTTTTGTACAGTACTTACAGAAACCTTGATTTTTTCATGCTCTTCTAGCAACTCACAATAATGAGTGAAGTTTGTGTTATAATATTTTGTTCGATAAAGATTTAAGATATTTTCTTTGATATTGTCTTCTATTGTATGTGATGGTTTACGACCACGATTACCATGGATAAAGAAAATCTTTCCTTGATCTAAATAACCTTTGATTAAACGATTTATATTTCGTCTAGTACAGCCTAGTTTCAGAGCTGCATTGTCCTTGTTCCCTTTAGTTTCAACTAATCTTTTAATAATTTCATATTTATATTGTTCTGTCATGTTTAAGTCTACCTTTCTAATGATAATCACCTCTGCCTATAAAATACATGAGGTTTTATTATATACCATAATTAAAAAAAATAGGACATAATCAATTGTGGTACACTAAGACATTATCATAAATCAATCATACTTAGGCTTATCAGAACTATTTTTATATTGACAACTTGTTATTATTAAGTTATAATACCTTGAATATGAATAATATAACATTACAAAAATTATAAATACGGTATTGGGGAGTCATTAGGATTGTATGTTGTATTAATAATTTGATATATAACGTTTAATTAATTAATTTATTAACATATATTAATTAAATGTTTTATCTTGATAAACAAGGTAATCATATTGAACTAGACATATAAAGATAGTTCGTATATTACTAGTTTTTATTATTATATAAAATATATTAAGAGGAAGGGTGTAGCAAGATGCCTGACAAAAAAGTAATACTAACATATAATGGATTAAGGGAATTAGAAGATGAATTACAGAATCTGAAAGTTGTAAGAAGAAAAGATGTAGCAGAAAAGATAAAAGAAGCTAGAGCACAAGGCGATTTATCTGAAAATGCAGAATACGATGCGGCAAAAGAAGAACAAGGCGAAATTGAATCTAGAATAGTAGAACTTGAAAAAATACTTAAAAATGCTGAAGTAATCGACGAAGAAGAAATATCATTAGATACCATTAGTGTAGGTTGTAAAGTGAAGATATATGACCTAGAATTTGAAGAAGAAATTGATTATGCAATCGTAGGTTCAACAGAAGCAGATCCATTAAATTATAAAATATCTAATGAATCACCAGTCGGAAGTGCCTTAATCGGTTCTAAGATAGATGATTTAGTAGAAGCTGAAACTCCTAATGGAGTTGTAAAACTAAAAGTGTTAGACATTCATAGATAAAATATAAACATGGATATAATAAAAATCATATAAACAAAAGAGTAATAATAATATACAAGAGGAGGACTTGTAAGTGTCAGATAACAATAGTAACAACCAAGGCAAAGAACAGGACCTTAATGAACTCCTACAAATTAGAAGAGATAAACTAGCTGGGTTACAAGAAAAAGGAAAAAATCCTTTTGAACTCACTAAATTTAGTGTGGATTGTCATAGTAATGAAATTATCGATGGTTTTGAGGAGTTAGAAGGCAAAGAAGTTACAATTGCAGGTAGAATCATGACTAAACGTGTTATGGGAAAAGCTTCTTTCTGTCACATAGCTGATAGAAATGGACAAATTCAATCATACGTTAGAAAAGATGCAATTGGTGAAGAAGAATATGCCGAATTCAAACATTATGACTTAGGTGATATTGTTGGTATAAAAGGTGAAGTATTCAGAACTCAAAAAGGTGAAATATCAATAAAAGCTCATGAGGTAACTTTACTATCTAAGAGTTTACAGATTTTACCAGAGAAATATCATGGATTAAAGGACACTGATACAAGATATCGTCAAAGATATCTAGATTTAATCGTTAATCCAGAAGTAAAGGATACTTTCATAGCTAGATCCAAGATCATAAAAGAAATCAGGAACGTACTTGATAATAGAGGATACTTAGAAGTAGAAACACCAGTACTCAATACAATATCTGGTGGAGCATCTGCAAGACCTTTCATAACACATCATAATGCTCTTGATATGGAATTATACATGAGAATCGCTCTTGAATTACCTTTGAAGAGATTGATTGTAGGTGGATTCGAAAGAGTATATGAAATAGGTAGAGTATTTAGAAATGAAGGATTGTCAGTAAGACATAACCCTGAATTTACATTACTTGAATTATATGAAGCATATACAGACTATCATGGTATGATGGATTTAACCGAAGAACTTATTCGTACAGTAGCTAATAGAGTATTAGGAACTACTACTGTTACATATGATGAGGTAGAAATCGATCTTGGTAAACCATTTGCAAGACTATCAATGTTAGATGCAGTTAAACAATATGCTAATGTTGATTTTGATGAAATAGAAACAGATGAACAAGCAAAAGAATTAGCTAAAAAGCATCATATAGAATTTGAAAAACACCATAAAAAAGGTGATATCCTCAATCTTTTCTTTGAGGAATATGTTGAAGAACATCTTGTTCAACCAACATTCATAATTGATCACCCAGTAGAAATCTCACCTCTTGCTAAGAGAAAGCCTGAGAAACCAGATTATACTGAGAGATTCGAATTATTTATCACAAAAAGAGAATTCGCTAATGCCTTCTCTGAGTTGAATGATCCAATCGATCAAAGACAAAGATTCGAGAGACAAGAAGAACTTCGTGCAGCTGGAGATGAAGAAGCCAGCATGATCGACGAAGACTTCCTTACTGCATTAGAATATGGAATGCCTCCAACAGGAGGACTTGGAATAGGTATTGACAGATTGGTTATGTTATTGACTGATTCATATTCAATCAGAGACGTACTATTATTCCCAACAATGAAACCAAAAGAGTAGATATATTAAAAAAAACCTCTATTATGAGGTTTTTTTATTGTCCTATAATATACATGATTAGTTTACATACCTAATCATGTTATGGTATACTGTATAAGTTATTTACATAGGCTTTGTATTAATAATATGGTGATAGAAGTTATAAATTACGTATTGCTTATAAGAATCAGAAGAATAAAATCATTTTTTATATCAATATTTGGAATAAGTTAGCAATAAATATGATTAAGAAATCTAATGAGTGTTATAATATAAATAAAGTAATTTATCTAATAAAAAAGTGTCGAAAATAACTTTTTTATGTGCTATAATCTAAATAATACTATATTCATGACTGAGATATTTAACTGAGGAAAATAAAAATCAATTGAAAAGAGGGAATGAATGAATGGCTTATCGTAAGAGACAACGTAATACAAGAAAATATTGGTTCTTGATTTTATTAATAGTGTTGATAATTTGTGCTCCATTTGTATATAAATACTTAACTAATAAAGATGGTGATGGAAATAACTTTATCAGTAGTATTATTAAACCAGATGAACCAACAGTAGAAACACTGGAAGTTGGATTCAACGATTATCTAGAAAGTCCTGGTGTCAGCTATAATTTGTATAGTGAAGCTCCAAAAGTTAAGGGGCTATATGTAAACGCATCTGCAGTTAGCAGTAAGGAAAGATTCAATACCTTAATAGATATAGCTAATACTACAGAGGTAAATGCGTTTGTTATAGATGTTAAAAATGATTCAGGTAGAATTACGTTTGATATGGATAATCCACAATCAGATGAAATTAATGCAGAAGTAAAATATATGAGAGACATTAATGTTGTCATGGATAGACTATATGAAAATGATATCTATCCAATAGCACGTATTGTAGCATTTAAAGACCCTTGGTCATCAAAAAAAATAACTGACCTTGCTATTAAGAATAAAGACGGTAGTCTTTGGATGTATGATAAAGTATCATGGCTTAATCCTTATAATAAAGATACTTGGGATTATGTCCTTAATGTTGCTAAAAAAGCCGCAGAAGTTGGATTCAAAGAAATTCAATTCGACTATATAAGATTTGAAGCTACAAGAAGTTTGAATAACGCAGATTTTGGTGAGGATGCTGAAAACAAAACAAGAATGGAAGTTATTTCAGAGTTTGTTGAATACGCCATGAAAGAATTAGAACCATATAATGTCAAAGTATCAGCTGATGTATTTGGTACTATTATTACAAGTAAAGTAGATGCAAAAGCTATAGGACAGGATTACTTAGCTATGGCAGAAAAATTAGATGTAATCTGCCCAATGGTATATCCTTCACACTATGGAAAAGGTTTCTTTGGAATACCTAGAGATAAACATTCAGACTTATATCCATATGAGACAATACTAGGTTCAATGACAGCATCAAATGAAAAATATAAAGAATTAAATGGCAAGAAAGCAGCTATAGTAAGACCTTGGCTTCAAGCATTTACAGCATCTTATCTAAGAAAACCAAATTATAAGTCCTATGGTCCAGAAGAAATACGTGCTCAGATACAAGGAACATATGATGCAGGTCTTGAGGAATGGATTTTATGGCATGCTGGTTCAAAATATAATAAAGATGCATTATTAAAAGCGCAATAATGCTTCATGACAGCTACTTTATTGAAACGGGGTGAGTACTTGTGAATAAAGAGAAAGTAAAGATTATGACTAATCTTGCTATATATGAAAAAAATGTAGGAAAAGAAGACTTCACTGTAAATGGACATTTTAAGTCAAATTATATATCCTACAATAACTTTAAAACACGATTAGGCGTTGCCATAGCAATGTGTATTATATTCGGCGGGGACTTGATGAGAAGAGTTACTAGAGATCTCAATAGTTTAGGAGATATAAATTATATTAGTATAGGTATTAAGTATCTTGTAATATTAGTTGTTGTACTAGCAATTTATACAATCATTTCAACAATCATTTATAGAAAAAGATATAAAAGCGCTGAAATAAGGATTGCAAAATATAAAAAACTACTTAGTAAGCTGGATGCTTATAAGTAGTGTAGATTTTATTCAAGGAGGAAATTTTAGTTATGACTAAGCTTTATGAGATAAGGGAAGTGCTCATAACACTGTACAAGAGATATGAAAGATTTATAGTGCCTATAACTAAGTTTTTAGTGGCATTAATGGTATTTGTTAAATTAAATGGGTTTTTGAATTTTGCCAAGGTACTTAATAATCCGGTAGTGAATATATTACTAGCGGCAGTAGCTAGTTTTATACCTGGCAATTGGTTAGTACTCTTAATGATATTTATAATTAGTACTCATTTATTCTATGTTTCAATTGAAGCTTTAGCAATAATATTCGTAATGATGATAATAATATACTTGATGTATATTAGGATATTCCCTAAAATGGGTTATTTCATAGTAGCAGTTCCATTGCTATTTTCACTGGGAATACCATATGTAGTACCTATTTTTGCAGGATTATTTGTTGGTCCAATAGCAATCGTACCTGTTTGCATTGGTGTTGGTGTCTACTTTTTTTCAGGCCACATGCCAACTATTTTATCAATAAAAGCAGCAGATTTAACAGATTTACCAGATTCACTTATGAGTATGTATAAAACAATTACAGATTCACTACTTAACGACAAAGCTATGATGTTAACAATTATAATATTTATTGCAGTTATCTTAATTACATATTTTGTAAGCCGTTTAGAAATAGATTATGTATGGTACATTGCCATTGTCGCAGGTAGTATCACTAACTTGTTAGGATTTATTATTGGAAATATTATATTAAAAACAGATATCAGTATAATAGGAGTTATTTTAGGTTCTATACTATCAATAGTATTTGTTGCCGCATGTCAATTCCTGAAAGTATGTTTACACTATACAAGAGCTGAGAAAGTACAGTTTGAAGATGATGATTATATCTATTATGTGAAAGCAATACCTAAGATCAAGATTGGAAAACAGATTAAGAAAGTAAAGCGTATAAATAATATAACAAAATAATATGAAATCTATTGATTAATAATGAATTAACATGACGAAGTGGTCTTATGACTCTTCGTTTTTTTCTAAAATTATAACATTTACAGAAAATCAAGTTATGGAATATATTTTTGTAAAAATTTTATAAAAATCTATTTTTATAAAGTATAAATAATGATATAATAAGTTACATATAAGTTAATCTTTTGTAACTAGAAGGGGTATCAATTATATACGCCCATTGACCTTATAATATTAAAATAATTTAATGAATTTGTTTATTAATAAAAGTATAATAATAAGGTATAGGTTAATATTGGTAGAATGAATAGTCTAAGATTGATAGAAGTATGGTTAAAGAGGGTGTAATATTGGAAGATTTGAATAACTTTTGGCAGAATTTAAAAATGATACGATTCGATTTACCTATAATAGGCGTAAAAGATGTAATTGAAATAGCTTTGATTGCATTTGTCATATATCAACTTTTAAAATGGGTTAGAGGTACTAGAGCCTGGACACTTTTTAAAGGTTTATTAATAATATCTATTATTGCATTCATATCAATGATACTGGAACTTAACACTATAACTTTTATATTTGTCAAAACCATTAATACTGGAATCATAGCCTTGCTGATCGTATTTCAACCAGAACTTAGAAGTGCATTGGAACAGCTTGGCCGAAGAAATTTTTTCTCTACTATCTTAATATTTGAAGAACAGAAAGACAAAAAAGAGAAGATTTCAATAAAAGCAATAGAAGAAATTGTAACGGCAACAGAAGAAATGGCAAAATTCAAAACAGGAGCATTAATAGTCGTAGAGAGAGAAGTAAAACTTGGTGAATATGAACGAACTGGAATACCGTTGAATGCAACAATAACAAGTCAATTGCTTATAAATATATTTGAACACAATACTCCACTTCATGATGGAGCAATTATAATAAGAAATAATAAGATAGTTGCCGCAACCTGCTATTTACCACTATCAGATAATATGAGCCTCAGTAAAGAGTTAGGGACAAGGCATAGAGCAGCAGTTGGTATAACTGAAGTTTCTGACTGTATAGTTATCATAGTTTCAGAAGAAACAGGAAATGTATCGATGGCATTAGGTGGTAATATAATTAGAAATGTAGATAGTGATTATTTGAAAAATAAATTAGTCTATCAAAAGAAGACAGCTGACATAAAGAAATTTAAAATTTGGAAAGGTAGACAAAGAAATGGGTAATGTATTTACAAGAAACGTAGGATGGAAAATTGCATCAATTGTAATAGCCTTCTTTGTTTGGTTTGCTATTATAAGGGTAGAAGATCCATATATAACCAAGGATTTTAAACACATACCTGTAAAAGTTCTTAATGAAGAGGTAATCACGTCCAAAAACCAATATATCAATTTTATAGAAGGTCAATATGTTGATGTTACCCTAGGAGGGAAACGTACAATAATTGAACGTTTCAATAAAGATGATATAATAGCTACCGTTGATATGCAATACTTATCATTTACTGATTCATTAGTTATTGATATAAAGCCTATTGAAGGAATTACAGTTGTTAAGAAAAGTCCTAACGATATGAGAATATCAAGAGAAAATGTTAAATCAGAAAGTAGAAAGATAACCTATGAATTTGAGGGTAATCCTAAGGAATCATATATTCATCTAGATCCTATCATTACTCCAAATACTGTTGAAATAGAAGGGCCAGAATCTAAGATGGCTCAAGTACACGAAGTTAGAGTAACCCTTGGTATTGATGGTGCCACTAATGACGTTACATCCGTTGGTAAAATAAGATTATTGGACAAAGAAGGTAACGAAGTCAGTGACATAGATAAGAGTATAGAAGAAGTTAGTTACCAAGTTCCTATCAGGAAATTGAAAGAAGTCAGTGTTCTTGTTAAGACCACAGGTAGTTTGCCTTCTGGATACAAATTGACTGGAAGTGAAGTTATTCCTAAGAAGGTAACTCTTATTGGAACAGAATCGGCTATTGATAAAATTAGTAATCTAGTATTGGAAGTACCACTTAATAATGTTACTTCTGATGTTGACAAAGAAATTAGCCTAGCTACAGTATTACCAGTTGGAGTATCAAGATATCAAAACACCAACATGGTTACGGTTAAATTGAATGTAGACAAAGTTCAAGAAAAAGAGGTAACGATATTAACTCATGATATAAGTATAGAAAGATTACCAGAGAATCTGAATATATCTATAGTTAATACAGAAGATATTAAGGTAACATTTCGAGGAATACTAGAAGACTTGAGTAGAATTACAGTATACAGTCTCAATCCTACGATAAATCTTAATAACTTGGAGGAAGGGCGACATGAAGTCACTCTTAATCTTACATACCCAAGAAGTGTTGAACTTGTTACTGAAATTCCAAAAGTCGTAATAGAATTAACTAAACAAGATCAAGGTGATGTGACTGAAAATATACAGGATAATGCAGGTGACATAGGAGAAGATACTGAAAGCAATGAACCTGTAGATGATACACCAGTTAACAATTAAATATTTATATATGGGGCTGTCTAATAATACATTTTTATGGCTATAAGCTTATTAAGATGTATTATTGGACAGTCCCTTTTCTATGGATGGAGGAAAGTTTTTATATAGAGCCAAGTAACAAAAATAATGATTATTACATATTACTATAATATATACCACTTTATAAAGTGGTATATACCAGACCCAAAACAAAAAGCTATTTATTGCATAATTTATTGAAGGCAAATATAGGTAGTGATATAATTGTAAAAGTGTAAAAGGTAAAATACTACTAATATTTTCCTAATTAAATTTTGTAATCAGATGAACTAATGAATAGATAAAAACATATATAATATGAAAGGAAATATAATAATGGGTAAATTATTCGGAACCGACGGTGTGAGAGGAATTGCAAACAAAGAACTTACTATAGAGATGGCGTACAAATTAGGGCAGGCAGGAGCTTACGTACTTACCAAAGAGAAAAAACATAAGCCAACTATATTAATAGGAAGAGATACACGTATATCAGGAGAAATGCTAGAAGCAGCGCTTATCTCAGGTATATGTTCAGTTGGAGCCAACGCAGTAAGTATAGGCGTAGTACCTACACCAGCGGTAGCATATTTAACAAGATTATATAATGCAGATGCAGGAGTAGTCATATCCGCTTCTCATAATCCTGTAGAGTACAATGGAATAAAATTCTTCAATAGTAAAGGATACAAATTATCAGATGCGCTAGAAGATGAAATAGAAGATATCATGCTGAATAACAGTGAAAAATTAGAACTTCCTACAGGAACTAAGATAGGAAGAGTAAAGCATAAGAGAGAAAGCATAACAGACTACATCGATTATGCTAAGAGTGTAATAGACATTGACTTAGAAGGAATCAAGATAGTTATTGATTGTGCTAATGGTGCATCATATGTATCTGCACCAGAAACACTAAGACAACTAGGCGCAGAAGTATTCATCATTCATAATGAGCCTGATGGAACTAACATAAACAAGAAATGTGGTTCAACTCATATGGAAGACTTACAACATTTTGTAAAACAAGTAGGTGCTGATATAGGTCTTGCATTTGATGGTGATGCTGACAGATGTCTTGCAGTAGACGAACTAGGAAATATGGTAGATGGTGATAGAATTATGGCTATCTGTGGTCTATACATGAAAGACAAAGGATTATTGAAAAAAGATACCGTTGTTGCAACTGTAATGAGTAACCTAGGATTATTTATTATGGGAAAAGAAAAGAACATACATATAGAGCAAACACAAGTTGGCGATAGATACGTATTAGAAAAGATGATAGAACAAGGCTACAATCTAGGTGGAGAACAGTCAGGACATATCATATTCTTAGAAGAAAATACAACAGGTGACGGACTTCTAACAGCTATTCATCTATTAGAAGCACTCAAGCACTCAGATAAAAAATTATCCGAATTAGCTAATGTCATGGAAGTATTACCACAAGTACTAGTAAATGCAAAAGTAAGCAATGGTAATAAATACAGTTATTTAGAAGATGAAGTAATAAAAAGTGAAATAGAGAAACTAGAAGCAAAATTTGATGGTGAAGGAAGAGTATTGATAAGACCTTCTGGTACTGAACCATTAGTTAGAGTAATGATTGAAGGAAAAGACAAAGAGGTATTAGCTGATGAAGCAGAAGCATTAGCTAGCTTAATAGAGCGTAGACTCAATAAATAGGAGGTATATATTTTGTGCGGAATAGTTGGTTATATTGGAGATAAAGAAGCTGCCCCCATCCTGATTGATGGGTTGAAAAGCTTAGAATATAGAGGATACGACTCAGCAGGTGTATCCATTTACGATCATAAAATTAAATGTGTCAAGACAAAAGGAAGATTAATCAATCTGGAAGAGAGATTGAACAATAACATGTTACATGGTAACTTAGGTATAGGTCATACCCGTTGGGCTACTCATGGTGAACCTTCAGACATTAATTCACATCCACATATGAATAGCACCAATACTATATCATTGGTTCATAACGGGATTATAGAAAATTACATGACAATAAAAGAAAAACTAGAATCAAAAGGACAAAAGTTTGTATCAGAAACAGATACTGAAGTAGCAGTACAGTTGATAGATTATTATTATAGCAAAAACCATAATCTTTTAGATGCTGTTCTAAAAGCTATGGATAAGATAGAAGGTTCTTATGCATTTGGTGTCATCTGCAATGACGAACCAGATAAAATAATTGCAGTCAGAAAAGATAGTCCTTTGATTATTGGAATAGGTAAAGGTGAGAACTATATAGCATCTGATATTCCTGCCATTCTAGAACATACAAGAGACGTATATTTGTTAGAAGACAAGGAAATCGCTATTGTAACTAAAGATAATGTGAAGATAATAGATACAGATAAAAACGAAGTAACAAGAGAGATATACAATGTCACATGGGATTTAAAAGCCGCTAGAAAAGAAGGCTTTGACCATTTCATGTTAAAAGAGATATTTGAACAGCCAAGAGTAGTAAAAGACACTTTGACTCCAAGACTACCTCTTGACGTTAATGATATAGTCCTAGATGACATCAACATGTCAAAAGAGGTTCTTGAGAAAATTAACAAGATCTATATAGTTGCCTGTGGAACAGCTTCC
The DNA here is from genome assembly GCF_018141425.1 of Vallitalea guaymasensis. Taxonomy (NCBI): domain Bacteria; kingdom Bacillati; phylum Bacillota; class Clostridia; order Lachnospirales; family Vallitaleaceae; genus Vallitalea; species Vallitalea guaymasensis. The sequence goes on along the minus strand of NZ_CP058561.1, from coordinate 1,763,200 downwards.
TATACAGGCTTAGTAGGAAAATATCTAATTGAAAGAGTAGCTAGAATACCAGTAGTAGCAGAAGTAGCATCAGAATTTCGTTATAGAGAACCAATACTGGATGAAAACACCTTGATGATCGTTGTTTCACAATCAGGCGAAACAGCTGATACACTTGCGGCGCTTAGACTTGCTAAGAAAGCAGGGGCATATGTTATTGGTATAGTTAATGCAGTTGGTTCAACAATATCTAGGGATGCTGACGATGTATTATATACCCTCGCAGGACCAGAAATCGCTGTAGCATCTACAAAAGCATATTCAGCTCAGTTATGTGCCATGTATCTACTATCAATCAAGATAGCTATGGAACTTGGAAAGATATCTAAAGATGAATTCCTAGAGTTAAGAGAAGAGTTATATGCGCTACCTGATAAAGTGGGTAAGGTATTAGAACAGGCAGATAAAATCAAAGAATTAGCTAATAAATATATTAATTCCAAGAACGTATTCTACATTGGTAGAGGTCTTGATTATGCTGTGTCAATGGAAGGTGCATTGAAGTTAAAAGAGATAGCTTACCTTCATGCAGAGCCTTATGCTGCTGGCGAGTTGAAGCATGGTCCAATCGCACTTATAGAGAATAATTCATTACTAGTTGGACTAACAGGTCATGAAGAGCTTTTTGAAAAGACAGTAAGTAATATAAAAGAAGTAAAAGCCAGAGGAGCTAAGGTATTAGCAATTGCGCTAGAAGGCAATGACGAGATTGGTAAGATTGCAGATGATGTAATATATGTTCCAAGAACCCATTGGATGTTTACATCACTACTTGAAAATATTCCACAACAGATATTTGCTTATTATATTTCTGTGGGGCTTGGGCATGATGTTGATAAGCCTAGGAATTTGGCTAAGAGTGTTACGGTGGAGTAGGAATTGGAAAGAGGTTATTGTTAATTAGTGTTGTGGCTAAATAAAAAAATTTCTTGTAATAAAAAAGGTTGTTTTATATTGGAATTAATATGGTATAATAAATCATATTAATTCCTTTTTGATTCTTAATAATATTAATACATAAAAATCGTAGTAAAATGATGTAATGACAAAAATAAAAAATATTTTTCTAATACAAAGAATAAAAAATAGCTTTAAAAAAGAAAGAGATAATATGAGTTTAAATCTTATAAAATGCCACCAATAGAAGTTTAAAGGTAGCCATGTTATAGAGAAGATTTGTTTGAAATAAAAATCAAAGTCTATACTAGTTATTCTGAAAATTAAGGGATGAGATAGTACTGTATAATTGTAAATAAATAATAGAATATCCGGTAGATTTTTATGGAAAAATGTTATATAAAGGTTATTGCTATATAGATATAGATTGTTTATGAATAAATTAAATATGAAGATATTAAAATTTTATTGGAGGTAGTTGATTTAAAAAATAAATTTCTATGTGTTTCACTGTTGGGATAATAGGTAAGCATATGTTATAATATATATAATTCTTTAATAGGAAATGAGTGATGGTCGGATGGCAAAAATTCCATTTAATGTTAGTGCAAGAACAGCACGTTTGATAGGAAGAGAAAATGTATCAAATTTAGGTGGTGCTTTAACAGAATTAATAAAGAACACATATGATGCAGATGCAAGTGTATGTATTCTATACTATGAGAAGACAACCAATTCATTAGTAATAGCAGATAATGGAATTGGTATGACAGAAAAGATAGTTATAGATAATTGGATGACCATAGGTAATTCGACTAAAACAACTAACTTTAAAACAATATCAGGTCGTATTAAAACTGGAGAAAAAGGGATTGGTAGATTTGCTTTAGATAGAATCTCAAGTAACTGCATTATGCATACTATAAGTGAAGATTCAAATTTTCAATGGACTTTAAATTGGGATGATTTTGGAGAAAATGCATTAATTACTGAAACTTATGCAGAGCTAAATTCATCTAATGAGAGTCTTTGTTCATTTTTGAAATTTGTAAAAAATTCGAATGTTATAAAATTAGTAAATAGAGAGTTGAAAAATACTGGTACATGTTTTAGATTAACTGGTTTAAGAGACGAGTGGAATTCTGGGATAATAGTTCATATTAGAAATACTTTGTCAAAACTATTACCACCAGATAATAGAAACGGATTTAAACTATATTTTTTTGAAGAATCATCTACAATGAAAGAATCTATAATTAAATCTGCTTTCTTGGACACATACGACTATAAAATAAATTTTGAACTATATAATAATAATCAATGTACAGTAACAATCAATAGAAATGAATTTGACTTTGGTAATAAATTTGAGAAGATAATGAATGATGCTTTTTTTACTAATGAGGATAGAAATTATTTTAAAGGAAAGCCAATTATTATTAATACTAATCTTAAAAAGCTTTTGCCAGGGGCGGATAATATAGATAACTTAGGTGAAATTAGTGGTGATATATATTTCTATAAATTAAGGTATCAAGAAAAATATGCAGATAGATATTTCTATAAAGAATTTACATCAAGAAAAGCTAATTTTAAAGAAATTAGTGGTATAAAAATATATAGGGATAACTTTATTGTTAGACCATATGGGTTTTATGATACTTCTGGTTATGATTGGTTAAATTTATCAACTCGTAAGGCAGAATCTCCGGCTGCAATATCTCATAAAAGTGGTTCTTGGCGAGTTCAAGCAAATCAGATGTGTGGGCAGGTATTTATTTCAAGATTGAATCGTGCTTTACCAGATAAGTCTAGTCGTGAAGGAATAGTAGAAACTTCAGAGTTTATATTGTTTAGAGAATTTATTACAAAAATTATTAGTTACTTTGAATATGATAGACAATATGTTATAAGAAAACTTGACACATACCAAAAGAAAGTTGCCGAAGGGGAAAAAGCACTTGAATTAGCAAAATTAGCTTTAGAAAAATTAGAACGAAAAGATGCAAATAATGATACTCGGAATAATGAAAAAAATAATGAGTATAACAATAATTATAGTGAGCAAAAAGATGAAAAGGAAACCTATAATAATTTCAAAAAAGCTATTGAGTATCAGGAAGAACGTATTGAGAGTTTAGAAACTGAGATGGGTTTACTAAGAACACTGGCTACAACTGGGGTGGTAGTTAATACTTATATTCATGAAATAAAAGCATTAACTACAAAAATGAATATGGGAATTAAAGAAGCTTACGAATTACTTCAAGAGGATAATAATCAAGATGGTGCAATAAAAGAACTAAAAAAATTAAGAAAGCTAAGGAAAGACTTTACATCTTGGTTTAAGGTTACTTTAGATTCTGTAAAGAAGGATAAAAGAAAAAGGAAGAAGATAAATCTTTACGAACTGATTGAGAATACAATTCTTATGTGGAGAGATGCTCAAAAAGATATTATTGAATATAAAGTAATAAAACAAGCAGAAGTTACACTAAGGTGTTTTGCATTTGACTTTGAAAGCATAATAAATAATTTGGTAACAAATAGTTTCTCTGCATTTAAAATTGCGGGGATTCAAGCTCCCAAAATAAAAATAAGTTTAGGGTATAATAGTGAGTATAACTACATAAAATATGAAGATAACGGACCTGGATTAAGTGAAGCATTCAAGGAAAATCCTGATGAAATATTAGAACAAAATGTTACTGATAGACGTAATGGTAATAATGAGTTAATTGGGACTGGAATGGGTCTGTGGATTGTAAAGAATATTATACAAGAATATAATGGATATATTGACTTATCAAGTAATTCTACTCTAAAAGAAGGATTTCAAATTATCTTATACTTTAAAGGAGGTCAGAAAAATTGAGTTTATTAATTGGATATTTAGATGATGAATACGATTATGAAAGTAATATAAAAAGAAACTTAAAGAAGCATGATATTGAATTAGTAACGTTAAAAGATATTGATGATGTACAAGCAGTAAGTGATTTAGTTAATGTAATAATGGATAGGGGGTTGCAATGTCTCTTTGTAGACTATGATTTATTAAAATTAAAATCAAAAATCTATGGTACTCATGTTATAAAAGATATTAATGATATTATTCCTTCATTTCCTTGTTTTTTATTGACTCATTATGCAGAAAGTGGTATTTCTGAAAAAGTTGTACCGTCAACATTTATACAGGATAAGGAGATTTTTCAAGAAGATTATGATTCAGAGGAGTTTGTTGCATTTATTGATAAAATAAAAAATAGTATAGAGTGTTTTACTAAAAGATTAGAAATTGATTTAGAGGATTATAAAAAATTATTTGTTAAAAGAAAAAAAGAAGATCTAATTGCAGATGAAGAATTAAAATTTCATACGCTTTATAAAGTGTTAAAGGCCTATCAATATGTTGATGAGTTACCAGATTATTTTTTATATAAAGAAACTGAAAAAAAATTAGATTCAATGCTTGAGTTATTAGATGATTTAAAGAATTCTTTGGATAAAAGGTGATAATATGAGAGTACATGGAGATAAAATTTTAAGGAGGAGGGCAAAATACAGAAAAAAGAAAAGGTATACATCTTACAAGAAAGAATTAGTCGAAGATTTTCAAAATATGTGCGGTTATTGTGGTAAAGATTTTAATTACATGAGATGTGAACATCAAATTGACCATTTAATTCCTGTAGATGCATGTAAGAAATTTAAGCAAGAAAATATGATAAGTGAATATAGTAATTTGGTTTATTCATGTAGAGTATGTAACAGAAACAAATGGAATGATTGGCCACTTGATAATATAAATGACATTCATGATGGCCAAAAAGGTTACATTGATCCTGCAACAGAAGAATATGATACTCATTTAAAAAGGAATAGCAATGGTGAAATAATTCCTTTAACCAGTTTAGGGAACTATATGTATGATATATTTAAATTTGAATATAGATTAACTTCATTAATTTGGAAAGCTACATGTATTAAAAAGGAGATAGAGATTTTAAAAAAGAAAATTGATAAATTAGAAGGCGAGGAACGGACAGAATATCTAGAAAAATTCTATCTTTTTCAGACACAATTTGATAATATGACTAATATTTTAAAAGAAAAAAGGGAATTAATATGAATAATAAAGATACAGGATCTTTTTATACTCCTAGAAAACTTATGGAGTTTATGACCACATACATAGATGATAAAATTAATCATAATAAAGCTTTAGAACCTTCAGCTGGAGATGGTATTTTCCTAGATTATTTATCGTCAAGTTTTATGAAGACAGATGTAATTGAATTATATAAAGATAAAATTGATTATCTATTAGACTTGAATTTACAAAATATTGAATGTCATCATAGTGATTATTTAGATTATAAACAAAATGCACCATATGATTTAATTATTGGTAATCCACCTTATATTAATAAGAAGAGTATCCCAAAATCACAAAATGAAAAGGGAATTAAACTTGCAAAAAAATGGGGATTAACAGAAAAGATATGTAAAAATATGTGGGTTTATTTTATACTTAAATCTGTAGAATTAGTAAAAAAAGATGGTAGTATTTTTTTTGTTTTACCTTATGAATTTTTACAAGTAAATTATGCTATGCCTTTAAGAAATTGGCTAGAAGAGCATTTTAAATATATTAATATTATTATTTTTAATGAAAAAGCTTTTAATGATATAGATCAGGAAATCTGTTTGGTATTATTATCTAATACCAATAAATTTAGGAATAAAGGAATAGAACCTTATATTTCTTTGGAAATTTATAATAAAATTTCAACAAATGAAATACCTGTACATCAAGGCATTATTGAACGTAATAAACCTATTAATAAATGGTCTAATTCAATATTAAATGACAATGAACTTGATTTTTTAAAAGATGTTTGCCAAAGGTTTTCAAAAGGAAGTGAACTATTTACTTCTAAACCTGGAATCGTAACTGGAGCAAATAGTTATTTCTTATTGACGAAAGAGGAAGTTTATAAATATGGATTTTATAAGAATAAAAGAAAAATTATTTCTAAAAGTTCTGAAGTAAGTAATAAATTAATATTTAGTTTAGAAGATCACATAGATATTATTAATAATAATAAAAAAGCTTATGTTTTAAACTTATCAAAAACAAAGCGTAAAGAATTTTCATATAAAATGAATAAATATATAAAAAGTGGACAACAAAATAAAGTCAATAATAGATATAAGTGTTCATTGAGAAAAAGATGGTACGATATAAGATTAGGAGAAATAGGTGAATTGATTTTTTTTAAAAGGTATCATTTATATCCAAGAATGATTATTAATGAAGCAAATTGTTATACTACAGATATAGGTTATAACATATTCGGTAAAGAAGGAATTGATTTAAGGAAATTGGCATTTTGCTTTTATAATTCATTAACGATGACTATGTGTGAATATAATGGTAGATTTTATGGTGGAGGTGTGTGTGAATTAACACCATCAGAATTTAGAAATTTACCTTTTCCACAGGGAGATGTAAGTATAGAAGATATTAAATATTTGGATTATTTAATAAGAAAAGGAAGGTCAATTGAAGAAATAACAGAATTTGTTGATTCTAAAATTTTAACTTCCATTTTAAGTGAAGAAGAAAGACGATACCTTATAAATATAAAAAGTAAATTGTTAGAAAGAAGATTAAAGAATATAACTTAATAGCTGATTTTATTTTCTAATTACCTAATTTACTCAATCATCAGTTAATGAAGTTTGTGTAATTTTTTTTCTAGCTAAGATATTATGTGAGTTTAAGCAAACAATAAAATTAACATCTAAAGAAGTTGATATGATAATTCATATTGACTTTTTTTTAATGCAACAAAACTAATTCACTTATTAAATAGATTACTTGAAATTATAAACAACTTATTTAGTTTAACGTTAAATTAATATGTATATCCTTAAAACAGCTATTAAATATTAAGAATAAACATAAATATTGGTTTAATTATCAAAATAGATAAACTATATAGAAAGTACAAAATAATTATAATAAAGTAAATTATTATAAAATATTTAGGCATTTTTCCACATGTATTATTGATATATATTACATATTATGATAATATGTTGTAGTTGCAACTAATAATGCAATCTTTACAACAAATACAACAATTTATAAAAGCTAATCTGTTACTAAAATGAGTGATTACAATATCTACCTGGATATTTAAGATCTCCAATAAAAAAAGGGGGAAAACTATGCCTAAAAATCAAAGTACAGATGTTTTAAAAGAAGAAAATCTATATCCACTTACATCATATCAAAGAGATATTTGGATTCAACAATGCTTGTATCCAAATAGACAGTTATATAATATTGGAGCCTATTTTGTTATAGAAGGAAGCGTAGAATATGAGATATTTCAAAAAGCTATTAATATCCTAATCGAAGAAAATGACGCTTTACGTATAAATATAATAAAAAAAGACGGTCAATATTATCAGAAAATTCATCCTCAATTAAATTATCATGTTGATTTCCATGACTTTTCAAAAGAAAATAATCCTATAAAAGAATGTTTGGAATGGATTGAAAATGAAACCATCAAACCATTTGACTTATATAATAATTTTCTATTCAAATATAGTCTTATAAAGGTAAATGAAAATTTATTTTACTGGTATATGCTGAAACACCATGTAATTACAGATGGATGGGGATGTTCTCTTGCAATGGGTAAGATGGTTAACATATATAATCGTCTTATAAACGAAGATGATACTAAGGAAGAAATATTAGTACAAAGAATAGGTGAACAGAAAAGCAATTCGTATGTCAACTTTATCATGGATAACATAAATTATATGGAATCTGATACATATAAGAAAAATGCTGATTTTTGGAATGATTATTACAAAGAAGTACCAGAACTTCTTATGAAGAGAAATGCTGCAAAAATGCAGGGAACAATTACAAGTGCTAGAAAAACACTAATAGTAAAATGGGATATCTATGAAAAGATTATGAAATATACTAAGGAAAAGGGTTGTTCAACATTCCATTACATGCTAGGTATTTTATATTTATGTTTCAGCAAGATATATGACAAAAATGAGTTCATTGTAGGAGTACCTATTCTTAATAGAAAAAATGCGGTACAAAAAAATACCTTAGGGCTTTTTGTTAATTTAATACCTCTAAGGATTAATTGTGATGAAAGCGAGAGCTTTGATATTGTTTTAAATAAAATAAAATTAGAACTATTACGGTGTTACAGGCATAAAAAATTTCCTTTAGGAGAAATTCTGAAATTGGCAAAAAAAGATTCAGAAACCAAGGGAAACATATTTGACGTCACCTTATCCTTTGAAAAGTTTGATTTTGATAAACGATTTGCAGGACATAGAACAGTCACTTGTCCTCTAGTAAATAAGAGTGAAGAAAATGCATTAGCTATATTTATAAGAGAGTATGCTGATGGACAAGATGTAGAAATAGATTTTGACTATAGATTTGATGTATTTGATAAAAACTTCCCTATAGAAAAAGTTATGTCATACTTTAAGGTCTTATTAGAAGATGTAGTGAACAATACTTGTGATGCAATAGCTCACTATGAAATATTGAATGATGAAGAAAAGAAAAAAATACTATATGATTTTAATGATACAAAAACTGATTATTCAAGACAAAAAACAATGCATGAACTTTTTGAAGAACAAGTAGAAAAAACACCTAATAATCTAGCGGCTGTTTTTGAAGGAAAAGATATAACATATAGAGAGTTAAATGAAAGAGCGAACCAATTAGCAGTCTTTCTAAAAGAAAAGGGAGTAGAGGCAGGCACGCCAGTAGCCATAATTGTAGAACGTTCCATGGAAATGATTGTAGGAGTAATGGGAATACTTAAGTCCGGTGGAGCCTATGTGCCTATAGACCCTAATTTCCCACTAACAAGAATAGGGACAATAATTAAAAATAGTAATATCTCTTGTATAGTAACACAATGTGAGCAAATAGAGTTAATACAAGAGTTACAAAAAGAAAATGATGATATACAAAATGTAATCTGTATTGATACCCAAGAAGATATAAATTTCAATGATGATAAGATTGTAACAGCTAGTGTACTTATTGGTCTTCCAACAAAAAACTTAGGTAAAATGAGTACTCCACAGGATATAGCTTACATAATATATACTTCTGGTTCAACAGGAACACCAAAAGGAGTAGTTGAAAAACATCAACCAGCAATAAATTTGATTGAATGGGTAAACAACAAATTCAGTATAAATGAAAAAGATCAAATATTATTTATTACTTCTTTATGTTTTGACCTATCAGTATATGATATATTTGGAATTCTAGCGTCAGGAGGTTCCATAAGAATTGCATCTGGGGATGAAGTTAAGGACGCACAGAAATTACTTGATATCATCCTAGAAGAACCAATTACTTTCTGGGATTCTGCTCCAGCGGCATTACAACAGCTTGTACCATTAATCAGTGAAGATAAGGAACTTGTTAAGAACGGCAGATTTAGATTGATTTTCCAAAGCGGTGACTGGATTCCTGTAACTCTTCCAGACATAATGAGAAAAGTGTTCCCAGGCGTTGATGTAATCAGCCTTGGTGGAGCAACAGAAGCGACAATATGGTCAAACTACTATGAAATAGAAAAAGTTGACCCTGATTGGATAAGCATACCTTATGGAAAGCCTATTCAGAATGCTAAATATTATATATTGGATTCCAATTTGAACTCTTGTCCAATGGGAGTAGCAGGAGATTTGTATATCGGAGGGGAATGCCTTGCAACAGGATATGCAAATGACATAAAACAAACAAATGAAAGATTCATACCAAATCCTTTTGTACAAGAAAGTAATGAAAAAATGTACAAGACAGGGGATTTAGCTAGATGGATGCATGATGGTAATATGGAGTTCTTAGGCAGGAAAGACCATCAAGTCAAAATAAGAGGCTATAGAATAGAAATAGGAGAAATAGAATATCAATTACTTCAGCATGAGTCGATTAAGGAGACTTTGGTTCTTGCCAAAAGGGACGAAAGTAAAAGTGATAGTAAAAACAAATATCTATGTGCATATATAGTAGCAGATAAAGAGATGACTGTAGCAGAATTGAGACAATATCTATCAGATTTGTTACCAGCCTATATGATTCCTTCTTATTTCATACAGATTGATGGAATGCCATTAACAAGTAACGGAAAGATAGACAGAAAGGCTCTTCCATTACCAGGAGAAAGCATAAATACAGGAGAGGTCTATAAAGAACCTACAAATGAAACCCAAGAGAAGTTAGTATCCATATGGAGAAACGTTTTAGGAATAAATAAGATAGGAATAAATGACAATTTCTTTAATATTGGAGGAGATTCATTAAACGCTGTAAGAATCATATCAGAAATACAAAAAGAGTTGAATGTTGAAATAACACTACGAGATATGTTTGATTACAGTAATATAAAAACATTAGCGAAACAAATCCAGCAAAAAAACAAAACAGAATATATAGCATTAACTGCTACAGAAGAAAAAGATTATTATGAACTGTCCTCTGCACAAAAAAGATTATTTGTCATAAAACAATTCAAGGATAACAGCATGAATTATAACATGCCTTCTGTAACTATCATTGAAGGAAAACTTGATATAGAAAAATTTGAAAATGTGTTTAAACAGCTGATAAAAAGGCACGAAGCACTAAGAACTTCATTTGAGATTATAGATGGAATTCCTATGCAGAAGATTCACGAAGAAATTGATTTCAAGATGGAGTTTATTGAAAAAGATGAAGAAGAGCTTGAAAATATAATTAAAGAGTTCTTAAGACCATTTGTGTTGAATAAGCCTCCACTTCTAAGGGTTACTCTAGTGAAATTAAAAGAAGAGAGATATGCTATGCTTCTTGACATTCATCATATAGTGTCAGATGGAGTTACAATGGAAATTATCCTAAAAGAAATAGGAGAACTATACAAAGGTGAAAAATTAGATGAGCTTACATTACAATATAAAGATTTTTCAGAATGGCAAAATAAGTTTTTAACAACAGATCTTGCGAAAAAGCAAGAAGAATATTGGTTAAAAGAATTGGCAGGGGAGATACCAGTACTTAATATGCCAACAGATTATCAAAGACCATCTGAACAAAGCTTTGAAGGAGATAAAATAAACTTCAGATTAGATAAGAAAGTGACAGCACAATTAAAAGAAATAGCAGCTAAAACAGGCTCAACATTGTACATGACAATCGTTGCTGCATATAATGTACTGCTGTCAAAATACACAGGACAAGAGGATATAATTATAGGTTCACCTGTAGTAGGCAGAACTCATGAGTCATTCCAAAATATAGTTGGAATGTTCGTTAATACCATAGCACTACGAAATTTCCCTAAGCCAGATAAGGATTTCATAGCATTCTTAACAGAAGTAAAACAGAAATTCTTAGAAGCATATGAAAACCAAGATTACCAATTTGAAGAGTTAGTAGTTCGCCTTGATCTAGAAAAAGATTTTAGTAGAAATCCTTTGTTTGATACTATGGTAGCTTGGCAGAATGTAGATATACGTGATGCTGATATATCTGGTCTAAGTTTTGTTCCATATGATTTTAACTCTAAGATAGCAAAGTTTGATTTAACGCTACTTGTGTACGAGAGTAAAGAAGGATTGGAATGTACTTTTGAATATTGTACCAAGTTATATAAAAAGGAAACTATAGAAAAGTTCGCAGCAAGTTTTGGTAGAATATTAACACAGATAGTTGAAGATTCTACAACTTCAATTAAGCAAATAGATATTATTGATGAATCTGAAAAGAAAAAGGTTCTATATGATTTCAACGATACAAAAGCTGATTATTCAAGACATAAGACAATGCATCAACTATTTGAAGAACAAGTAGAAAAAACACCTTATAATCTAGCGGCTGTTTTTGAAGGAAAAGAAATAACATATAGAGAGTTAAATGAAAGAGCCAACCAATTAGCAGTTTTTCTTAAGAAAAAAGGAGTAGAAGCAGGTATACCAGTAGCGATAATCGTAGAGCGTTCCATGGAAATGATTATAGGAGTAATGGGAATACTTAAGTCTGGTGGAGCTTATGTGCCTATAGACCCTAATTTCCCACTAACAAGAATAGGGACAATAATTAAAAATAGCAATATCTCTTGTATAGTAACACAATGTGAGCAAATAGAGTTAATAAAAGAGTTACAAAAAGAAAATGATGAAATACAAAATGTAATCTGTATTGATACCCAAGAAGATGTGAATTTTGAAGATGATAAGATTGTTACACCTAGCGAACTTATAGGTCTTCCAACAGAGAACTTAGGTAGAATGAGTACTCCACAGGATATAGCTTACATAATATATACTTCTGGTTCAACAGGAACACCAAAAGGAGTAGTTGAAAAACATCAACCAGCAATAAATTTGATTGAATGGGTAAACAATAAATTCAGTATAAATGAAAAAGATCAAATATTATTTATTACCTCTTTATGTTTTGACTTATCAGTATACGATATATTTGGAATTCTAGCGTCAGGAGGTTCCATAAGGATTGCATCCAAGAACGAAGTTAAGGATGCACAAAAATTGCTTGATATCATCCTAGAAGAACCAATTACTTTCTGGGATTCTGCTCCAGCAGCATTACAACAGCTTGTACCATTAATCAGTGAAGATAAGGAACTTGTTAAGAACTACAGATTTAGGTTGATTTTCCAGAGCGGAGACTGGATTCCTGTAACTCTTCCAGACATAATGAGAAAAGCATTTCCGGGAGTTGATGTAATCAGTCTTGGTGGAGCAACAGAAGCGACAATATGGTCTAATTATTATGAAATAGAAAAAGTTGACCCTGATTGGATAAGCATACCTTATGGAAAGCCTATTCAAAATGCTAAATATTATATATTGGATTCCAATTTGAACCCTTGTCCAATGGGAGTAGCAGGAGATTTGTATATCGGAGGGGAATGCCTTGCAACAGGATATGCAAATGACCTAAAACAAACAAATGAAAGATTCATACCAAATCCTTTTGTACAAGAAAGTAATGAAAAAATGTACAAGACAGGGGACATAGCTAGATGGATGCACGATGGTAACATGGAGTTTTTAGGACGAAAAGACCAACAAGTGAAAATAAGAGGCTATAGGATAGAAATAGGAGAAATAGAATATCAATTACTTCAACATAGTTCCATAAAAGAAGTATATGTCATGGCAAGAGATGGTGAAGGTAAAAATAAATATCTATGTGCATATATAGTGGCAGAAAAGGATTTGACTGTAGCTAAGCTAAGAAAATATTTAGGAGATTTATTACCAGCATATATGATTCCTTCATATTTTATACAGATTCCTAAGATGCCAATAACAAGTAATGGAAAGTTGGACAGAAAAGCACTTCCTATGCCAGATGGAAGTATTAATATTGGTAACACTTATGAAGAACCTAATAATGAAATCCAAGAAAAGTTATCTACTATATGGAGTGAGGTTTTAGGCATAAGCAAGATAGGAATTGGTGATAACTTCTTTGATCTTGGAGGAGATTCTATAAAAGCCATACAGATAGTATCTCGTATGAACACAATAAACCTGAAAATAGAAATAAAAGATTTACTCAAAAATCCTACGATAAAAGAATTATCTAGAAAGGTGAGAGTATCTGATAGACAAATAGAACAAGGAGCTGTTACAGGGCAAGTACCTTTAACACCAATACAAAAATGGTTTTTGCAGCAGAATACAGAAGAGATAAATCATTTTAATCAAGCTGTCATGTTGTATAAAAAAGATGGCTTCCAATCAGATGTTGTCAAAAAAGTATTTAAGAAGATAACTGAACATCATGATGCTTTGAGAATGAGATATTGTAGTGATGATAATGAAATATCACAGTATTGTAAGCCTATAGAAGATGCTGAGATAACTATCATGGAAAAAGATCTCAGATATAATCTAAACTATGAACAAGTGATAAAAGAAGAAGCTGATAGAATACATAGGAGTTTAGATTTGAATGAAGGACCACTCTTTGGATTGGCAATTTTTAAAACATATAAAGGAGATTATCTGCTAATTGTTATCCACCATATGGTAGTAGATGGAATATCATGGAGGATACTATTGGAAGATTTAGCTCTAGGATATGAACAAGTATTATCCAATAAAGAAATACAGTTCACTAGAAAAACAGATTCGTATAAGGAATGGGCAAATAAGCTTCAAGTCTATGCAAATAGCAATAAGGCGTTAAAAGAAATTAGTTATTGGCAGACAATAGAAGATGCACCTGTTGAATCTTTACCTAAAGATAGAATCATAGATAAAAATATGGCAGCTGATAGTAAAACAGTTCATGCATCCATATCAGAAGCTAAAACAGAACAGTTACTTAAGGATGTAAACAAAGCATATAACACTGAAATAAACGATATTTTGATAACTGCTTTATGCTTAACTGTGAAAAACTGGACAGACAAAGATAATGTACTTATTCAGTTGGAAGGTCACGGACGAGAAGAAATCATAGAAGATATAGATATCACAAGAACAGTAGGATGGTTCACATCAATGTACCCTGTAATATTTGATATGGCAAAATCAGAAGACATATCCTATCAAATAAAAAATATAAAAGAGACTTTGAGGAATGTACCTAATAAAGGAGTAGGATATGGAATACTAAAATACTTAACTGAGTCCAAATTGCATAAAGAAATCCAGTTCACTAAAAAAGCAGAAATATGCTTCAACTATTTAGGACAGTTTGATATTCAAGATGAAACACAAGTATTCAGTATTTCATCCTTATCAACAGGACAAGCTATAAGCCATAAACTAGAAAAGGAACATGCCATTGAGATAAATGGAAAAGTGTCAGAAGGTAAGTTGATGTTAGATATCAGCTATAATCAAAAGGAATACAATGAAGATACTATCAAAACTTTTGCAGATAATTATATAAAAAATCTAGAAGATATATTAGTCCATTGCCTAGATAAAGATACTGTAGAATTAACTCCAAGTGATTTTGGTGATGATGATACACTTTCTATTGAAGAGCTTGAGAATATAAATAGTTTGTTCGATTGATTAAGTTGGAATGAATGAGGTACGTTAAAGGGGCTGTGTATTATCCCACAGTCCCTCTTGAATATTTTATGGAAAGAAAGGAGATGTATTAATTGAGAAAAAATAGTAAGATTCAAAAGATATATTCATTGACTCCAATGCAGGAGGGTATGCTGTTTCATGCTATGAATGGAACAAGTTCAAGTGTGTATTTTGAACAAATACTCTTTCATCTGGAGGGTCAACTTGATATAGAGATATTGCAAGAAAGCTTTAATATATTACTTGAAAGATATGAAATTCTAAGAACAGCTATTGTATACGATAAGATTGATAAGCCAAAACAGGTTGTACTAGCAAAAAGAGCTTCAGATATATTATTTAAGGATATATCAGATTTAGATGAAAAAGATAGAGTAGATTATATAGAGGAATTTAAAAAAGATGATATCAAAAGAGGTTTTGACTTAACAAAAGATACCCTCATAAGGATGTCTGTAATAAAAAAAGATGGCAATTCTTACGGATTGGTGCTAAGCTTTCATCATATTATAATGGATGGTTGGTGTCTAGCAATTGTCATCAAGGAATTATTTGAAATATATGTAGCCTTAAAAGAAAAACAGGAATTGGATAATAAAGAGATTCATCCATATAGTGACTATATACAATGGTTCTATAAACAAAACAAAGAGGATGCCATTGAATATTGGGACAAGTATCTTGAAGGTATTGAAACAGAATCTATAGTTCCTAATTTTACAAGTAATGTTACTGAAGAGAAATATGTACTAAAAGAACATATATTCGAAATAGAAGAAGGAATAACAGAGAAATTAAGACTTATTGCAAAAGACAATAAGGTAACAGAAAATACTGTTTTCCAGTCTTTGTGGGGAGTCATGCTTCAAAAGTATAATAATACCAATGATATTGTATTTGGTTCTGTAGTATCTGGCAGACCGCCTGAAATAACTGGAATAGAAGAAATGGTAGGACTTTTTGTAAACACAATTCCAGTTCGAATAAACTGTGATCAAGAAATGAACTTCCAAGAATTAATCAGGAAAATCCATGAAGAAGCGACCTCTTCAACTAGATACCATTACGTTCCAATATCAGAGATACAATCTAACTCATATTTGGGGAATAACCTCATTAACCATTTAGTTGGTTTTGAAAATTATCCTTTACAAGATGATATCAATGGTTTCTTTGGTAGAGATGATTTATTAGGATTCAGGATTAATGATATTGATATATATGAACAGATTAATTATGACTTTAATATAATTGTAGTTCCAGGAAACAAAATGAAAATTCGTCTCAGTTACAATGAGGCTGTTTATTCAAAAGAAGCTGTAATTAATATAGAAAAACATATGAATCAAGTTATGAATGAAGTCACTGGAAATCCTAGAATTAAAATAAAAGACATAAAGATTATAACAGAAGAGGAAAAGCAAAAAGTATTATATGACTTTAACGACACAAAAAGATTATATCCCTTGGATAAAGCAATCCATGATTTATTTATGGAACAAGCTAAAAAAACTCCAGATAGAACTGCTGTTGTATGTGAAGGAATTGAATATACATATCGAGAGTTAGATCAAAAGTCAAATAGATTGGCTAATTATATTAGAGAAAAAGAGGATAGAGCTTCTGATTTTCTAATAGGTATTTTAATGGATAGCAGTGAAAAAATGCTTATTGCAATACTAGGTATATTAAAAGCTGGTGGCGCCTACGTTCCAATTGACCCAGAGTATCCAGAGGAAAGAATAAAATATATAATCAACGATGCTAAAATAGAGATGATGCTATCTACTACAGACCATATAAGAGTATTGAACAGACTTCAATGGGAGTGTAAAACATTCAGCACATATCTATGTTTAGACGAAGAAAATGTTTATGAAGCCGACGAGAAGGAAAAGAATCAATTGATGAATACACTTCTTTGGCAGCAGGTTGCAGATGATGCAGTTGATGACATTGAAGCTGGTGGATGGAAAAATAGTTACACCGGTGAAGACTTATCAAAAGAAGAAATGGATGAGTACTCAAGTAACATTTTTAAAAAGCTTAAGCCTTATCTTCATAAAGATGTAAAAGTACTGGAGATAGGTTGTGCATCAGGTCTAAGTATGTATAGAATTGCTCCCTTAGTAAGTATGTATTATGGTACAGACCTCTCGAATAGTATTATAGAGAAAAACAAGAAAAAGGTAGAAAAAGAACAGATTACAAATATTAAGTTAGCTTGTCTCCAAGCAGGTGAAATAGATAAGCTTGATGACAACAACTTTGATATAGTGATTATAAACAGCGTAATTCAATGTTTTCATGGACATAACTACCTAAGAAAAGTTATAAATAAGGTGGTGGACAAGCTAGGAGAAAAGGGTCTTCTATTTATTGGTGATGTAATGGACCAAGATTCAAAAGAAGAACTGATAAAATCACTAATGGACTTTAAGAACAATCATTCTGAGTCAAATTATAGAACAAAAACAGATTTTTCCAACGAACTGTTTGTTTCAAGAAGCTTTTTTGAAGATATAGTCACAGATATTAAGGGTATAAAAAGTGTGAAATTCACTGATAAGATAGGTGCAATCCAGAATGAATTAACTAAATATAGATATGATGCCTTGTTTGAGATTGATAAAAAAGAAGAAAGGGAGCAGGAGATTCCAAAACATAGATATCAATTAAGTAGCACTATCCTAGAAAAATATAGTGAACAGTATACTGAATCTAAAGCAAAAGCTAATGATTTAGCATATGTAATTTACACATCAGGTTCAACTGGTCAACCAAAAGGTGTAATGATAGAGCATAGCTCTCTAGTCAATTTATGTTTTTGGCATAATGAAAACTTTGGAGTAAATGCTAATGATAGAAGTACGAAATACGCAGGAGTAGGCTTTGACGCTTCTGTATGGGAAATATTCCCTTATCTTATAGCTGGTGCAACAATATACATAATTGAAAATGACATGAAATTGGATATCAAAAAGATAGAAGAATTCTATAATGATAATGATATTACTATAAGCTTTTTACCAACCCAAATCTGTGAGCAATTCGTGGAAGAATGTAATTTCAAAAGTCTAAGAAAAATTCTGGCTGGGGGAGATAAATTAAAGAAATATTACCCTAAAGGATATGATTTAATCAACAACTATGGACCTACAGAAAATACCGTAGTTACAACAAGTTTTGCAGTAAATGAAGAATATAAAAATATCCCCATAGGAAAAACTGTATCAAATACAGAAATATATATTCTGGATAAAGATAAAAATCTACAGCCAGTAGGGATACCAGGGGAACTATGTATTTCAGGACGAGGATTAGCAAGAGGATATGTCAATAATCTATCCCTAACACAAGAGAAATTTATAAAAAATCCATTTACAGATGGGGAAAGAATGTACAAATCTGGTGATTTGGCAAGATGGTTACCAGATGGAAATATAGAGTTCTTAGGAAGAATAGATAGTCAAGTGAAGATTAGAGGGTTCAGAATAGAATTAGGTGAGATAGAGAATCAGATTTTAAAATATGAAAATGTAAAAGAAGTAGTATCAGCAGTAAAGGAATCGGGAAAAGAAGATAAAAGCATTTATGCATATATAGTCTCTGATAAAAAATTACAAATTCAAGATTTGAAGGAGTTTCTATCAAAAACATTGCCGGCTTATATGATACCAGCTTATTTTGTACAACTTGAAAATATGCCACTAAATGCCAATGGGAAAATAGATAAAAAAGCTCTGTTAAAATTATCTGACAAGGTAAATGAAGATACAATTTTGGAAGAAGCTCGTAATGAATTGGAAGAAGAACTTGTTAAGATATGGAAAGAAATATTAGGGATAAGCAGTATTGGAATTAATGAAGACTTTTTTGAACTAGGAGGAGACTCATTAAAAGCAATAAGATTAGTGTTGAAATGTGAACAGATAGGACTTAGCCTAAAAATAAATGATTTATTTAGATATCCAAGCATCAAAAAAATATCAGAGCATTTAGGTATTGTTGATAAGGAAGACACTCTAATTAATTCTACCCATGAAGCTTCAAAAGCGATAACATGTAAATTTGAAGTTGAAAATAAATTCATTAAGTATGAAGTTGAAGGAAAAGAGTATTATGTTTTATTCTTGGATGATAAAGTATCAATAGAATTGAAAGAGGTTACTAGATTTATAAAAGAGAAATTCCATATAAGTATATATCCACATTTTATTAAATCTATACCTAAAATACAATTAGCTGAAAAAACTTCCATGCAAATGGATACAATACAGTTTTCAGAAAATCTTACTCTAATGAATGGACTTTTAAAAGATACAAGTGAAGAACTAATGGGGAATGTAGAAAAGGAAGAACTTAATTTCAGTAATTCTGTAATTAAACAGGATGTAGTAAGGAAGTACGGAATCTGTCCTTGTCAAAAGTTTCATTTGAAATATAATGAGAAGTCAGGAACTATATTGAAAATTGAACGTTACTTAGATATTGAACTTCTACAAGAAGCAATGCTGTATTTAATATCAAAACAAGGATTATTGAGAAGTATATTAGTACAAGAGGAACAGGAATATTACTGGCAGGAACATAATGTTCCAGATAGGATTAAAGTTCCTTATATAGATTTATCAGAGTATAATCTGAAGTTCAAGGAAGAATTCCTTAAAATTAACATAAGACAATATTTCACCAGAGGATATGAAAAAGAAAATTCACTTTTATATAAGATGTTATTAGTAAAAGAAAATCTAAAAGAATACCTTTTAGTACTGCCTTTTTCACATGTTATATTTGATGCTATGAGTAGTGAGATTCTATCAAGAAAACTATTAGAATACTATGATGCTCTTGAAAAAGGCGAGGAAATATCAGATGAAGAAGTTGAAAGTTATGAAAGCTATGTGGAACAAATAAAAAATGTGGGACATTGGATTACAGAAGACGATGTAATAGATATTTTTGAGTTAGATGAATTTGAAAAATATACATCAAGAATGAAGTGTTCATCTTTAGAACATAATGAAGCAAGAGTAACAGCTTTTAATTATGATATAAGTTTAAAAGAGATAGAAACAACTAATTACTCAATTGAGCCATCAAAAATGTCATTGGATCTTATAAGTAATGTGTGTCAAAAATATTTTGGAGTTCCTAAAGTTCCAATGTATATGATTGGTTATGGAAGAAAGTATGAAGACAAAACATATTTCAATACCATTGGAGAATTTATAGATTTAGTTCCAATATTAGTAACTAATGATAGAAAATCAATGGAACAAGCTCAAGATAAATTAAATAAATCATCCAAATATGGAATCAATTTTTTTAATTTATTATATGGAAATGAAATATCACAGGATTATAAAAAGATACAGCACCTTATGCAAAAGCATAATCTGGAAGATTCCATAATTTATAATTTTCAAGGTAAGTTTGAGAAAGATGAAGATCAATTTATTAACGAATTAGTGCTAGAAAATAACAATAACAAGATGCTTGGATTTGTTCCTAGGATGCAGTTTAATGCAAAATGTTATAAGGATATGCTTAGGATAACAGTATTTTCAAGTTCACCTAGTGAGGAAGAGAAGATTAAGGAATTACTTAATACAGAATTAGAACATATTCTAGAAAGTAGAATTAGGGAGATATCTTAGATCCAAATAATATAATGAATTATTGAGATTAAGCCTGAAAGGGGAGATAAATATACTTTCAGGCTTTTTTTAATATAAAATTTATAGTCAGTAAATTAATATTATATAATATTTAACTTAAATGGATATATTTTTAGAATATTCTATACTGAAAAATTGTATATATGATATAATAAATAAGATAAATAATTATTTAGGCTAAAACAAATCATATGCTCAATTATAATAAACATCATTAGAAAACAATACTCTTCTCTAGAATCCACTAAATAAATTCCATATTTTTTATAATTACATATTATTTACTAATTACAATAGGGACTCCATGTACAAATAAATTGTTTTTTTATGAGAGGAGAGAAGAGTATGAGAAAATATATTAGTATCCTTGGAGTGATAATAATATTTATGACGGTATGTGTAGGCTGTCAAAACAACCAATCAGTTACTGAAACTTCACAAGAAATTGAGTATTCTCTGGAGAAATTTGATAGAGACGAAATATGCAATAGACGCTTAAATATGTATTATGGTGTTTCGGATAAGGTTGGAATAGGTATTTCCAAATCTTTGTATACTGAAGAATTAGCTGAGGAAATAGAAAAAACATTAAATGAAGATATAAAAATTATAGAAGACAAATTTCTTGAACTTTCCAGTGAGGGAATTGATGTCTATATAATTGATACCCCCTTAGTTAACAAAGGTTATTCTGATTACACAGGTGGTAATAGAATTTATTGTACAGTTGATGATATAAGAAACAAAAATTATCAAACTTCTTTAGTCAGAGCATCATATAATCTAACAGAACCTGCATTGATTCATGGATTAACAGAGTATATTTTTGGTGAAACAACAGACACGGATAGATTATGCAGTTATTATAATGAGATAGACGACATATCCATACTTGGTTTATCTGGTTCTAGGTTCTATGATCTTTGGAATAGTAAAGATGAAATTGAAATAGCAGTGGATACAGCATCTGCTCTTGTGTCTTATATAGATCAATCTTATAGCAAAGAAGTTATAATGACTAGATTTTACGATTCAAGTATAAAAACAGAGTGGTTAAAATCTATAGGTGTAAACAAATCATATGAGAATAAAAATGAAATTAAGCAAGGCTATTACACTTATACTAGTAATAAGGAATATCCTTTGATTATTAAATCGCCAGAAGTAACTTACTATATGGTGCCTATGGAGTATTTGGAAAATGCATCAGACATTGAGTTATTTCTATGCAAAGATAAGAAAGGAAGGGAATGTATCTATCAATACTTGGAAGAGAATGTACCTAATTACTTAAAAGATATTAACAAAGATAAAGATTTGGAATATCTTTTTACTCAGAGTAAGGATGCATTTTCACAAGTTTTACCAGATGGTAAAATAATTTTGACTATTCCTCCATTCCATCTTCATGAATATGCACATACCATTGCTTTAACATCATCTCATGATACGAAACAATGGATGCGAGAAGGTATAGCGGAATATCTTAGATACATTATTTCTCCTAATGACTATGAGATGGAATTAATGATTTCTGATATGGAAGAATTGAATTTAATAGAATCACCTGACCTAAAAGAGATGTGGAAAGATATTTGGAAATATTATAAGATATATGGAGGGAATAATAAATTAGATATTGATAATAGAAAACTATATGTAGATGCTCTTGCTTATGGTTCTTTTGATAGTGAAATAGTTTTTGAACGTAGTAGTTTTAGACCTATATCCCAGATGTATAATATTGCTGACCAGGTAGATTCATTAGGAAATGAACTTAATTATAAGCAAGCTTGTTCTTTCACTTCTTATTTAATTGAAGAATATTCTCTTAAAAGTTATTTTGACTGTTATTACATTCATGATGATACAGATAAAAGTTTTATGGAAGCCTTCGGTGTGTCATATGAGGAAGCTAAAAATGATTGGCTTGCTTACTTAGAACGTAATCCTAAGGATTAGACCAATATTTAATAGAAGTCTTAACAGGAGATAGTTAAATTAGTATTAGATAATAAAAATATCCTAATGGTTGATTGCCGTTAGGATATTTTCATATATATCAGTAGGTTTCCAATGAAAAATCATTATTTATCAATATTTCTTCGAGGGTTTTAATGATATCATGATTGATTTTATAATACTGATTTTCAAAGTAGGTAGTAGAATTTTTACTATTACTCATGTCATTAGAGTAAAAATACATACTATACTTTTTAATAGAACCGTCATATAAATCCATACGCAAATTATATAAGACTTTATCAACATCCAGGGTAAATATTAATAAAGAATATTTTCCCAATGATTTCTTGAGTTTTATAAAATCATCATTGTTAAGTGTTAAAGGATCTTGACCTTTTTCAGCTTCATTTACGATTACGATTCTATCAATATTAGAATAGTTGAGGTATTTAATAGGTTTTATCAAATAAATTATTATGATGATAAATAGTATAAATATGAGTAAATAAGTGCTTTTTTTAAACATGTATATTCTCCAATTTACAATTCTTATTATGTAACTCTTTTAAGAAACTACATAGATTTAGTATTAACACAATATGAATTATTTAACTATACAATTTTAACAATATAAAAGGATATTTTTTGTGGAATATTACTATTCATTGCATTTTATCCCATGAAACGTGCTTTTCGTCAGGATTTGTTGAAAAATGATATTAATTTGTTGTATTATCTTTCATATATAAATTGCTTATTTGAATTATATGTATTTAATAAAAATATTTTTTGATAAGTTAACTAATGTAATTACATAATCACTGGAAAAGAATTAGGTTTCTGATAAAATAAGGATGAGGAATATGAATAATATTACAATACGAACTACTGATTTAAAAAGTAAGACCTCTTCAATATCATATGTTTGCAGTAAGATACAAGATATACAAGATGATTTCATGAATGTTACAGGTAATATTGATTATGATGTAAAATGTAGGCAATCTGTCAGTGGAATGATTAATACGTGTTTAAAACAATTTAATGATATTATTTATAACATGGATTCATATATAAAGCTAATGAATGATTCAGCCGATTCTTATAATAATATAGAAAATGTGCTGCTTTCATTAGCTTGTCAATTAGAAGATGAACATCACATACCAATGATAGAACCACAATCATTGACGGATGAGAGAAATTTACGTACAAGTCAAATGTGCGATAATTCAGGAGGGTCTTCAAGCATAGCCTTCAAATACGAAGATGAAGACATTATTGCTTTAAAAAAGGGTATGCAAGATATTTTTAAAGACAATGATTATGTTAATGATATTAATTTTGAAAACATATTTGGGGAAATAGATAGTGATATAGATTATGATTTTGAAGAGAATGTTGAATATTTTTTACGTAATTGCGAAGCTTATCTATATTCTAATAGAATAAATATGGAAACAACTTATAAATCATTACCTGATGAGTACAAGCTTATGGTGTTAATGCATTGGGTAGAATTAATGAAAACTGATACCCATATTGATGTATCTAACGTTTTACCAGATGAATATTTTGAGAATGTACCTTCATTGCCTTTTACTGATAGAAAACTTGATAATATAACGTCAGAGAATAAATATGAAAGCGAAGATGCATATAACTATTTTAAGAAATATTATTATCCTATACAAGCTTTATATCAATTCCAAAAAGGTGATTTTGAGCAGTTAAAAAGAACAGCTTTTATGGAATGGGCAAGATTGGCGTATGGTTCCATCCGTATTCACTCATCCAGAACAATTAGGGTTTTTTATAACATTTGTAGTAAGTCTTCCGTTTTCATCTAAAAATAGAGAACTTATGAAACTTATGATAAAGCAGACTTATGATGAATGGAAAGCTGAATATGATAATGCTGATGCTGGTGATAAAGGATTTATGATTGGTCAGTTGATTGGTGAAGCCATTACCTTTGCTGTAGAAGCAGGTGGGTTTGTAAAAGGAATTAAGGGCTTAACTCAATTTGTTAAAAATGGTGGATTTAGAAAGGCAGTTAAACAAGTTGTTAAAATGGGTAGCAGTGTTAAGAAACTGTTGAAAATGAAACCTGCTGAGTTTATAAAATCCGTCAAGAAAATATTTAAAAGAAAAGACCATTATGAAGTGCTATTAAATAATGATGAATTGGTTAAAGTTCCTTATGATGATTTAACTGTTATGCAGAAAAGTAAGTTTGATGGCTTTGTTGATTCACATATGCAGAATGATGTAGTGCCTGATAGGGTTTATGGTGAAGATGGTATTGGGATTGTAAGTGGTGAGGGCACTATTAATGGCAAGCTTAATAAAAAAACTTTAAGTAACTATGATAGTTATATGAATGATGATTTAATATCCACTCTAGATGATATCGGATTAAGCATTGATGAATTTAATGAGCTACGTATGGTATCTGCAGATAAGTTAACCTCATCACAGAGAAGAACAATAAAATCGATTCGTGATGCAATATCTACACCTACTAATGATACAATTATGCAAAAAGTTATTCCGCAGAGGGATATAAATGCATATCTTAATGGCGATTATACACAGGTAGGTGGTTATATTACAAAAGCTCAAGATGTTAAGCAATTAAATAATTATGACGATATATTTCAATCATTAAGACTTGATTATGAAGGGACTCAGTTTAAGCCTGTATCAGATGATAGTATAGGAATAATCAGATTTAAAACACCAGAAGCATCAAAGATTGAAATACCCTATGGAAAATCAATGGATGGTGTAATTACTGATGAATTTCCATTTACAGGTAATGGATTTACAGCAGCAACTAATGGACAAGTAATTCCTGAATATAAGTGTCAAAAATATCTTGATATATATGATGGAGCAGAATTATATAGCATGGCTAAAGATGGAACAGAAAGCTTATTAGGAATATATGATAGTAATTTAGGTAGATTTATTAAAATTGGGAAATAGGTGATTAATATGAGAAATGGATTGTATGGTTCATACAAAGGAAAATTATATGAAGCAAGAGTTAAAGATAGTAAAACTTATATTTTGTGTTCGTACAATAAAGAAGATATAATAAATGGCTTTTCTTTATATAAAGATATAGTTTATGTTAAAACTGTCTCAAAAGATGATGTTGAATACATATATAGAATAACAACATTTGCAGAATATAATTATATAAAAGTACAAGTTATAAAAGAAACTAATGATAAAATACTAATTAGTAAGATGGATGGAGATTGTAATTTACTTTTAAAAATTGGAATGGAAAAAGTTGATAAAGGTATTTATCAAAAATGGGTTTCAAAAGATTCAGTTTCAAAGATATACGAAGAAAAAGAACTATTATAAAGGTTAATAAATATTAAAACTAAGTCCTTATATGAATAAGAGTATTATCTTGTTTCAAAGCATGGATATACGGATTATATCAAGAGAGTAGATTATTGGTATGCAATTAAATAAAACTGAAAATATGGCATTTGGAATTAGTAAAATATTGAAAAAGAAATTTGGTGATAGAATTAGTCCTACACAAATTTATGATGTAGTAGATGATAACTCACATAGAGCTTTTAAAATGAAATTCATAGCATATGACTATTTTGTTATACTTTTTAATTATGAGATTGATATAATTGGGTGCTTAATTGAACAAGGAAAAGAAAATTATATTCCATTGGTTAAAGGTAAAAACTGTTATTCAAACTTAGAATTAGAATAAAAATATATTGATGATTGGAAAATCCAATTACAAGTGGACTAATCTAAAAGAGTTTAATATTGGTAATGATATAAAAAAAGGCGATTACATATACCTGAAAGTAGTAAGAAGCGGTTCAAGAATTACTGTATATGTGAATGATAAATATATTGGAGAGATAACAGACAGTTCATATACTAATGGCGGAGGTATGGGATTCTGTTCATGGAATGCCAAATGTAACTATTATAATCTATATGCATATCCAAACAATTAATTCAGCTATCAATTAATATTTTAAAATATGTTGTTTCATTCCCTTATTTTATGGAGTAAGATTTTTATATCTTGCTCTATTTTTATACTATCAAATACATAATATATTTATTTCCTTATTAAAAAGGTAATACATTAACAAAGGAAAATCTTTTCACGCCAAAACCATAGACAAACCCATACGCAATTTGTATAATTAACTTAGTATAAAAGATAATCACTATCCAATATTACGATACGAATATTTTAATATTGGATTAGGTTAATTAAAAGTATAAAGAATAAGGCAAATGTGGGAAAGGAACAAAAAAATGAAAAAAGGAAATATCTATCGAGAAGCAAGAGAAAAATTCAATGACAACAATCCATGTCCTCTCAACAGAGAAGAAGCAGCTGATAGATTACATGTCAGCGCTGCAACCCTAGGAAGATATGAAACAGGTGAAAATGCACCAAGTCCGGAAATCGTATACGCAATGAGTAAAGTATATGAGAATCCAGTACTAAGACGCAAACATTGTTCTGAATGTTGTCTCATTGGTAAAGAGGATCATCCATACTCAGCTCCAAAAACACTATTTGAATCTGGTTATGGATTAATAAATGCCAATAGGGTACTGGAATCATTCAAAAATGAACTATTTGAAGTTTTGGCTGATGGAATAGTTGATAAGAACGAGATTATCAGACTAAGACAGATAATACCTCAGATCAAAAATATTCAAAAATTACTTAGCGATATAGAAATAGAAATAGAGAAACGTTCACTAAGATATGATATAGACGAGTAAAAGACAATTAAATATGGTAAATTATATGAATGCTACATTAATCTAATATATATATCAAATATGAGTCAGTTTATTAGATGAATGTAACATTTTTGTTATTGAGACTTTTTCTATGTGATTCTATAATAATAGTATAAACGATATTAATATCACAATAAAATATTTTATGTGTATTTATACTATAAAGCTTTAGGAGGCATACATCATGAAACATACAATAATAGGAGTAGTCTTAGGAGCTATAATCAGCTTTCTGCTTGGAATATTAATACTACCAGTTATGAGCTTAAAATTTGTAGGGGCAATATTATTAATTATAGTTTTTGCTGCAATAATCACAGTAGTTGGTTACATTGGAGTATATGATAAAAAGAGCAGTAAATTACCAGTTATAATAGGTTCAGCAATTTTCTTGCTTTCAGTTGGATACCTAATAATTGGTGGAATCGCATCTTCAGCAATATTTAACGCTGGTACAAAACAGAAAATGTTAGATGTTGAAGAAGTTGTATTTGACGAAACAGTCCCTAACGTAGATATGGAAAACCTCATAATATGGGACGAATCAGATGCAATAAGGTTTGGTGAAAAGTTAATTACAGAAAAAGATCCTTCACTTGGCTCAATGTACTCAATATCAGAAGAATACGGGACACTTTCTGTAATAGAGGGTAAACCATTTTGGTTATTCCCACTTGAACACTCAAGCTTTTTTAAATACATCAAGAACAAATCAATACCAGGTTATATTAAGGTAAATGCAACAACAGGTAAGGCAGAATTTGTTGATACAGAATTCAGTGTTGCACCATCAGCATTTTTTAGCAATGATCTTAAGAGGGTAGTATATTCAAAATACAAAAATTACGGTCTGACTGATTATTCATTCGAGGAAGACACAGAAGGAAATCCAAAATGGGTTATAACAGCTTACACACATAAAACTGGATTTTCTACTAAAGATGTCAAAGGTGTAGTAATAGTGGACCCAGTAACAAAAGATGTTGAATTTTATAAAAAAGGTGAGCAACCTGAATGGGTAGATAGAGTTACTTCAGCTAAGATATTCTATGAACAACTGACTTATTGGGGGAAATATATCAACGGTTGGTGGAATCCTTCAGATACAGGAAAACTGAAGAATACAGAAAGTATTGGATATGTTTTCAAAGATGGCAATGTATATTTCTATACAGGAATTACGTCTTATGGAGGAGATGAAGCCACAACGGGATTCTTAATATATAATCCTCGAACTAGTGAAGCAAACTATAATAGAATATCAGGGTCAACAGAACAAAAAGCAATGGGCTTGATGGAAGAATTGGTTCAAAATGCTGGTTATACAGCGAAATATCCATATTTGATTAACATCAATGGCGAACCAACATATCTATCAACACTAAAAGGGAATAGTGGAAATGTAGTCGGATATGCATTATGCTCAGTGAAAAATTATAGAGCAGTCGCATGGGGTAAGACACTCAGAGAAGCCCAGACAGAATACAATAGAATATTGATTACAGAGGGGAACAATACTAATGCACTAAGTGATCAATTTGATTCATTTGACCATAGTTCTGGAATAGTTTCAAGGGTTGGAGTATTCAAAGAAGGATATTTCCTAATTAAGATAGAAGGAAATGATACTCTATTCGTTGTATCAGCTGACCAATATCCATTGGTAGCACTTACTGAAAAAGGTGACCAAGTAGTTATAACTTATATCCAGACAGAAGAAACAAACAAGATTGATGCTATAGAATTCAAGAACAGTTCAATAAAATAATTAATGAAGATAGGGCTATAAATAACATTAATAAAGAGAGGCAATTATGTATAATATTGATATGCTATTCAATGATACCATCTACCTTACGATTCATGTAATTGGTTTTCTCTTAGTAACGAAGGGTTAAAAAAATAGATAACCACTTAGTTTTATTACTAAGCTGGTTATCTATTTTATTCATTAAATATATCTTAAGCCGCTATACTGACTTTGTCATTGGTAGTATCTTTTACCATATTTCTGATCCATTTGAAGGACCTGAATCTCTTAACCATAAAAATACCCTTGATGATTTCTTCAATAGCTGTAAAACCAACAACAACATGAACTGGTAGATGCAGTATGGAAGCAGCTATAAAAGCTAGAGGTATACCAATAAACCAAAGAGTAATCCCTTGCAGAATAGAACCATAAGTAGCATCTCCGCCACCTCTTAAAATACCCACTATCATAACCATATTGAAGACTTTTATTGTCATGATGGCTGAATATACATAGAGTATGTAAGTGGAAGATAGCTTCACTTCATCAGAAACATTGAAGAATGAAACTATAGGTTTCGCTAATCCAAATAGTACTATTCCAAGAATAAGTGCTATCAATATAGATATTTTAGCAATTTTTTTAGAAGATTCTTTTGCTACATCTTCTCTATTAGCACCAATCTCATTACCAACAACAACTACAGCTGCATAAGAAAGACCGAATGCAAATATCATGAATAAGTTCATTATAGTAGAGCATATCTGCATTGAAGCTGTTGCACGTTTTCCTATATGAGAATAGATAGCCATATAAGTCACATTACCAAAACCCCAGCATGCTTCGTTTAGAACTATTGGCAAAGTAACATTAGTTAATGTAGCAGATAACTTACTAGATAAACCTTTTAGGTCACTTAATCTAATATTTAATATTCTATCCTTAAAATAAACAACAAATAGGATAAGACTACATTCACATATTCTTGCAATAAGAGTAGCTATGGCAGCCCCTTGAGTTTTAAGTTCAGGCATTCCAAAATTACCAAAAATAAGAGCATAGTTAAGCACACCATTGACAGTAAGCCCTAATAAGCTGGCAAACATAGGTAACTTAGTATTTCCTATACTTCTAAGTGCGGAAGCAAAAACAAAGGATATACCAGTGAAAACATAGCTGATAACAGTTATAGTAAGATATTGACTACCAACTGTAACAACAGATGCATCATTATTAAATA
Source organism: Vallitalea guaymasensis (assembly GCF_018141425.1). Classification (NCBI taxonomy): domain Bacteria; kingdom Bacillati; phylum Bacillota; class Clostridia; order Lachnospirales; family Vallitaleaceae; genus Vallitalea; species Vallitalea guaymasensis. Next base: position 1,732,656 of record NZ_CP058561.1, on the reverse strand, counting down.
ATGCTATAATTTTACCTGGAACCATAAGACCAAGAATTAAAAATATTGATATTACCATTAAGCTTATAATCAGTGATTTACTTAGAACCTTTTTAATGTTCTTTTTATCATTATTACCCCATAATTGTGCAATCAGGACTCCACCGCCACCAGCGATTCCTAGAATGAATAAGGTGAACAGAAAATAATATTGGTTAGCTATACCTACAGAAGCTAACTCAGTTTCACCTACTTTTCCTATCATCATAGTATCAAGCATGTTAAGTGAAGATGTTATCAAGCTTTGTAGTACTATGGGTAGAGTAAGTACAAATAGATTCTTATAAAAACTTTTATCTTTTTTATAGTCTTTAATTATATTTATTGACATATAAAGACTCCTTTCATTATGTATATTAGCGGCTATAAAATTCCCCAAAAAAAAAGAACTGCCACTTTGGAGTTTTTTTGAAGTGGAGGTTCAACACTTTGATATATAAGTATATCCAGGTATTTAATTGAGTATAGTCTTATAAATTCCTGTATAATTATAAGGTATATAGACATAATTTGTCAATAATAAATTTTTAGTTAATTATTTGATTTTATTATTGTAAAAGCTTAATATCTAATTTATAATATGCTATAATTACTCAATGTAATACACTAAAGAAATGAAATATAGATTACAAAAATGTAAGGTTGATATTGTATATGTAAGTTATTCCAATGGAATATGAACTTTTTTTTATATATAATGTACTAAGAAATTGATTAGTAATAAAGATTTCTAATGGATAAATGGATTTGTATGATAGGAGGAATATAAATATGTTAAAAAAGGGAATGAGTGTACTATTAACAATAGTAATCACTCTTAGTATAGCGGCATGTGGTAAAGTTGAAACAACTGAAGAATGGTATGATAAGAATGTAGATGAAATTAAATCTCTTGATTCAGAAGATTACAGTGATTTGGAGTTCTTGAGACCTCTGTTAAAAGATAAAAGGGTAGTTTCCCTAGGAGAAAATTTTCATAGTGTGGGAGATTACAGAACAATAAAAACCAGATTAATAAAATATTTACATGAAGAACTTGGATATGATGCAATAGGATTTGAATCAGGACTAGGCGAATGTGAAATGGTTATGAACAGTAAAAATCTAACAGCAAAACAAATGATGGAATATAGTATCTTACCAGTATGGCATTCACAAGAAACCCTAGATTTATTTAATTACATAAAAGAACAGAAAGAAACTGACAGTCCTCTTGATCTATTTGGTTTTGATATGCAATTCACTAGTATGTATTTCGTTGAGTATATGGCACAGTGGTTAGAGAAGGTTGATGAAAAGGTAGCAGAAGATTATTATAATATGGAAGTAGAATTTTTCCAGAGTTATTATACACTAATTAATAAGTATGGTTTTGATACAGGACATAGAGAAAAATATCAAAAGATTATTGATAAATACACATCAGATTATGATAAAGTGATTGAGTACATAAAAGACAATAGAAGTACATTAGAAGCTATATATCGCAAAAATGATATGTTGGTAGATAGCGCACTTCGTACCCTTGAAAACAGAATGAATATTGTTAGAATGAGTATGGTAGATAATGTTGAAGGATACGAAATAAGAGATGTCATAATGGCAGATAACGTAAAGTGGTATATGAAAGCTAATCCAGATAAAAAAATTATCTTATGGGCGCATAATGACCATATTGCAAAAAATACATCACAGATGCTTGCATTGGAGAATGATGAATGGGTTAATAGTTTTGTGAGTATGGGAGAACTATTAAGTAAAGAGTTAGGAAACGATATGTATGTAATAGGATTCTACATGCAAGGAGGTAAGGCATCAGCTATAACAACACAAGAGCCTTTTAATATACCATCAGTCCCAAAGGACAGCTTAGAAGAAATAATAAGTAGAAGTGGATACAAAACCTCTTTTGTTGATCTATCCCAGCATAAGAATAAAAATAAGTTCAATAAATGGATGTTCACTAATCAATATGCAAGCGAGGACGGTTTGACTGCAGAGATTATAAGGTCTAATGTATCACAATTTATACCGAAACAACAATATGATGGAATAATCCTGTTAGATCAGGTATCACCACCAAAGAAATAAATGAAAATAATAGATTCTCATAACGATTCTATGAGATAAAATTTACATATATAAGATAATATATTGAATAAAGTATTGAGCAAGATCTGGTGTATTAAAACTGGATCTTGTTTTATTTTATGCATTTCATCCCATAAATCATACCGTTCGTCAGATTTCATTGACATTTAATTCTGAAAAAACTATAATAATAGGTAAAAAAAGGGGCTTGATTATGGCATATACAAAATATAACTTGTATGATTTATCTAGTAAAAGCGGCGATATAGAAAATATAGCTTCTAGAATAAATAAAATACTAAATAATTTTACAACTATTAAAAGTTCTATTGATGCAGATATATTGTATAGAGATAATATACATAGTGAACTAAATAATTTGCAGGGGAGTACGAAAGAACTGGTAGATAATACTTATGGAATAAATAAAGTGCTACAAAATGCTATAGATGAATATAGCAGTTGTGAAAAGCAATTAAATAATCTGTTGAATACATTATCAGATACTAGTGGCAAAGATAAAAATCCATTTGCTGATAATAATGATGCAGTTGCTTCTAATCCTAACAAAAAATGGGATAAGGAATTGTTTAAGAAATATAATAGCAGTATAACTCATTTGGTTGATATTTGTAACAAAAATAATAGTTGTACTAATATCAAGAAAGATAGTAAATATACTAATGATAATATTGAATGTTTTAAAGATAGTAGTACAGTTAGTATAGAAGAAACTATTGAAAGAGAAGCTATACTTAATACTAGAAAAAGAATCGATGAAATTTTATTAGAATATAAGTCAAATCTTAAATCTATGTGGGATAGACCAGGTATTAGTCATACATTACTAGAAGGTTCTTATGGTCAAATATATTATAATATACTAGTAAATCAAAGAGAGGGTTTAAGATGTTTAGAATTAACTCTTGATATGGCTGATTTTATCTACGCAGGTGCAACATCGTATGGAACAGCATTAGAAGCTACAGGAGGAAATATATATTTTGCGGTACCTCTTAGTTTTGTAATTTATGCTGCTAGTACTAATGAAAATATGCCTGGTGAAAAGCCAAGTAATATTGATGACGCATTTGGTTGGACAGATGCAAGGAAAAAAGGAATTTATGCAACTACTAGAAAACTAGAATATATATTAAAGTCAGATTATAGGTACTTTATGGATTTGTATGGATATAAGAAAGTAATGATTAAGGAATTGGAGTATATAAAAAAACAGATAATAAATGATGATTATGAGATATATGAAAATGATAAAGATAATAAACATTATAAAGATATTCAAATTAAATACCTTGATAAATTAATAAATATGAATAAAAATGAAAAAATATATAAAAAGAAATTAGAAAATGATTTGAAGATCATAGAGCAATATGTTGAGAGTGGAAGATTATAAATATAAGGAGAAAAATTAATGAATAAATTTAAAAAGTATTTTATAGTTTATATACTATTAATATTATCTATAGTAATATCAGGCTGTGGTAATAAAAAAGACAATAAATATGATGAATTTATGAATGGTTTTTATGATGATTATTTTCAAATAGTCGAAAAGTTAGATGAAGCTAATCCTAAAGATGTTGTAAAGTTGATGGTATGTGAAGATATATTAGAAAAATTGAGTAGTCTAAAAGAATTATTAGATGGTATAAAAGACGAAGTTCCAGAAGATAAAGAAAATAATTATAAAAAGCTAAGTGAATGGTATGAAGAATTAGTAATATTGAGCGATAAAAAATATGAAGATTGGTGGGGAGTTACAGTAGAGGAAAGGATAACAGTACATAATATTTTGCTCGATACTTCTATAAGACTTTCTAAATGGAATGACAAGGATAGTGGTGTAATATGGGATAAATAACTAAAATTATGATGATTTTCTTAAAGAAATGCAAAGATAAAATTTTTATATAATAATACTATATAAAACGAGTACAATAAAGATTGAGAATTTAATCAATAAAATTATAAGGATAAGAATGGATCAATAAAAAAATGACTATCACATTGGAAAGACAAGGAGAATAGAATAATATGGGACAAATAACTAAAAAAAATACTTATAAATACATACTAACATATATAACAACTATGGTAGTTATATATATACTTAATATCTTAAACATAAAAATTATTAAACAACTTCCACTTGAGTGCAATAGAGAAAAGATTATGATGTTATCAGCAATAATATGGTTTATCATAATATCAATAATTTATATACTATCATACGTAATATTAAACAAAATTACAAACTACAGAAATAATCCATTTTTATATTTTCTGCCATATTTCGTTATCAATATATTATTAGCAATACTATATTATGCTTGCATCAAGTTACTAATCGACAATTATATAACATATTATATTGATAACTGGTTTTGCTGGACAAACGTTGTTGCAAATTTCATACCATCTGCATATGGTATGAATGTATTATTATATCAAACAATAGTCTATAATATATGGATATTACTACTAGCATCTATAGCTAAAATTATCAAAACCAAGTAATTCAAAAAAATATTAATGTGCTGTATTTCATTTATATATAGAAGAATATAGATATAATAAAAATAACCTATCATCATAAAAAGATGATAGGTTAAGTTATAAATAAAGTCATTCTGCTATAAATTTATATCCCAATTTCTTAATAGTTTCAATATATTTATCATCAGAATTATCTTCCAATTTCTTCCTTAACTTACTAACATGGACCATAACAGTTCTTGTATCACCGATACTATCGCTTTCCCATACATGTTCATATATCTGGGAACAGCTGAGAACATTATTTGAGTTATTGACCATAAATAGGAGAATATTAAATTCTATTGGTGACAAATAAATCTTAGCATTATTTTTAAATACTATATGATTATTTATATCAATTGTTAAATTATTAATATGTATTACATTATTTTTAGGTTTATTAATAAATTTATTATAATTCATTCTTCTTAGATTAGCCTTAATACGAGCTAAAAGTTCATTTAGATTAAAAGGCTTTCTAATATAATCATCCCCACCTATATCGAGAGCTTTAAGTATATAATCTTCATCATCAATACAGCTAATGAAAATGATGGGACAGTATATATTCTGTCTTATCTGTTCACACAATTTAGTTCCTTCATAATCTGGAAGTACGATATCAAGTATAATCAAATCAAATTTACTGTTTTTCACTTTTTCTAAAGCAGCAGTGCTGCTGTTGGCAGTATCTACAATGTATCCATTATTTCTTAGGTAGATACATATAATTTCTAATATATCCTCGTCATCATCAACAACAAGTATTCTAGAATCATTCATTGAATCACCCAATTACTATTTATTTGCTACAACAATTAATTTATAATCTACATGAAATTATAAGAATATTAAATAATAAGTATCAATGCTATGTAATTTAATATGTAAAATATCAGTATAAAATAAAATATGAAACAAAAACATAAAGTAAAATTTTAATTTGATGAAATATATTTACATATATGTTATTATTTAGTATATCTAAATTTACTTAATATTTCAACTTAAATATTTCATTTCAAGGATTACCGAAGGAGCTTTAAGCAATGAGGAAATTAAAAATTGTAATCGTTCTAGCATTGATATCAATAATACTATCCATAGCTACATTTAACCAACCTAAAAAACATGAAGATATATTTATTAATAGCAACAACATAGAAGGCAAACAAAACCTAAGAAAAGATATATTTACCCAAAAAGAGTTGGAGTGGATAGAATATAATAAGAACAAAATATTTAAAGTAGGATTAGCCATAGATTATGCTCCCATAGAATATATTGACAAAAAGGGCAATCCAAAGGGGTTAGGTACTGAAATACTTCGAAAAGTAAATGAGATTACAGGTCTTAAGTTCAGATTATACGACAACATAGAAAATGAGACCTGGGATGATATGTTAAACAACATATATAGTGGAAAAATAGATATACTATCAACTGTGTCCAATACAGAAAAGAGAAGTAAGGGAATTCTATTTTCAAAACCATACATAGAAACAACACTTGTTATCTTAGGTCACAAAGATAATCTAATAGTATGTAACGATCTGAAAGCACTTACTGATAAAAAGCTCGTATGTATGAAAGGTTATTTTTTAGCCGATGACTTATTACTAGATAATCCTGATACAAACATTACATTAGTAAAAAATACAGAAGAAGCTATAAAATATGTAAATAATAAAAAAGCCGATTATACAATCTGTGAAATTCCTCTATATACATATTATAAAGAAAAAGATATCTATAGAAACATAAGAATCATCGGAGAAATCAAGGAAAAAAATCCAATAATGGTGGGTGTAAGAAAAGGATTAGAGCCTTTAGTAGATATAGTGAATAAAACTATAGAGAATATAAATCAAAATGAGATATATGAAAAAGCTCTAGTAATTCCTAATGAAAGTAACAGTGAAAAAAAACTAATTATAATTATTATCATCCTTGTAATCATATTATCGGTAGTAATAAAATATCTACACGATACATTTAAGAAATTGGTAAAAGCCAAAAAAGAAACCGAGAAAGCAAATAAAGAAATAACTAGATTCATGACTAACATATCCCATGACTTAAGAACTCCAATAACAGTTATATTAGGATATACACAAGCTATAATTGATGGACATGTAAAAGATTCAAAAGATAAAGATAAATATATTGAAAGAATCTATCAGAGAACAAAATATCTTAATGAACTTATTGAAGATTTCTTTCTAGTTGCAAGGTTAGAAGACAATAAAATTACTATATTCAAAGAACCTGTAGACATTAATAAACTAATAACGAGTATAGTATTGGAAATGGAATTAAGTTTTAATAATAAAGATATAGATTTAGTTCTGGAATTAGATGAAAATATAACTGAACCTATAGAGATAGATAAATTAAAGATGTATAGAGCAATCGAAAATCTTATTAATAATGCTATAAAATATACTAATCAAAATGGAACAATAAAAATAAAAACAAAGCTATGTGATAACAGCCAAGTAGAGATATCAATCCAAGACAATGGAATAGGAATAAAAGAAGAGGATATACCATACCTCTTTGATAGATATTTCAAAGGTAAGAATAGAGGTAAAAATAAAGAATCATTTGGACTTGGGTTATATATAACCAAAGAAGTCATTAATAAACATGATGGGCGTATTTGGGTTGAAAGTAAATTAAATGAAGGAAGCGTATTTTATATATTAATCTAGGAATGGGGATATCCCATTTGTAGATTATTTTTTTGTCTTAATAAAGGCAAGATAATTGTTTTGGTTGACATAACTTGTGGAATCTTTAAGATTATTTTAGATAGAATAGGCTGTAATCGTGGTAAAATATAGGAACAAAATGTATTATTATAAAACATTTTGTAACAAAAGCAAATATAGATTTAGCAAGATATGTTTAATGAGAGGAGTTTTATTTATGAGTAGTAATAAAAAATTACTTACTTTGATATTAATGGCAGCAATGGTGTTAATAGCATTACCGAATAGAGTATTTGCAGAAGAAGTATCAGTCATAGTTCAGTCAAAAGGTAATGATCTAAAGGTAACTACAAACAAGGAGGATGATTCATTAATTGAGTCAGGAGATTTCATATTATATAAGGGAATTACAACAGTAAAAGAATTAAAGGAACATCTTATCAAAGACCCCAATGCCAATTGGTGTGTTAAGAATGAGGGTACTGATGTTTTAACAGATGAGGACGTTCTTAGCTATAAACAAGTAGTAGATGATAAATATTATTATAGACTAATGGTCTATGTTGATGGCGGAGATTATAACAATTATTTGATTAAAGTAGAAGAACCAATATCCCTAGAACTTGAATCTGAAAAATGTGATGGTAATAATTACTTAGATGTAAATAAGTTTTTAGATATGAAAAAAGGTGAATACTATTATGCAATTAAATCAGAATCTATTTGGGGTAGGGAAATTACGCCTATAACGTCAGTAAAAGAATTAAAAGATATGATTAAGAAAAAAGATGAAAGAGCTGTGTGGGCTTTTAAGAATAAGAATAACCAAGAAAAACAAGATGATGATTTATTGCAAAATAATGATATAGTTTCTGTAACCGGAACAAAAGATCAAGAGAGGGATTACATTGTAGAATTAACCCAAAAGAATCTCATATATTCTATAGTATATGATATTAATTATGATACAAAGAAGATAATTTCAGATACTAAAAAAATAACAGAAAAAACTACTGTAGAACAATTTAGATCAGGCATAATTAGTGTAGATGGTTGTACTTATGATATATGGCGTAATGATATTAAATTGACTAATGATGAATATTTAGCTGATGGTGATATCTTAAAAGCAGAAGGTGAATTACCTCATCCTATATTTAAGGATTTAGAAGATGTTAATGAGGAATACACTATAACTGTCTTAGATGTCAACACAATCAGTTTCAATACTAATGGTGGAACAGGTACAGCACCACAAAGTATCTCGGTAATTGATGGAGAAAGTTCAACAACCTTACCAGATGGTACAACAATCACTGCACCATCAGGAATGATATTTTCAGGTTGGAACACTCAAGAAGATGGAAAGGGCATAGATTATTCAGCAGGTGATATAATTAATACAGTAACAGATGATATCTCATTATATGCAAAATGGGTATCAGATACAGTGCCACCATCAATAATAAGCTTAAGTCCAACAACTGGAGCAGATAACATGGGACTTGATGATAATCTACAAATCACTTTTGATGAAAATGTAGTAGCAGGAGCAGGAGATATCAAAATATACAAGAAATGTAATGATAGCTGCATCGAATCTATAGATGTAACGAGTGAACAAATATCAGGTACTGGAACAAAAACAATAACAATAAATCCTAATACAACCCTTAAGGGAGGAACACAGTATTACATAAAAATAGATGGTACATGCTTCAAAGACGAAAACAATAATAATTATCCAGGAATAGCAGATAAGGAAACTTGGAAATTTACAACAGCTGGTGAAATTGACATAACCCCACCAGCCATAAGCAGCACAATCCCATCAAATGGTGCCAATAACATATCATTAAACAATAACCTAGAGATCACTTTTGATGAAAAAGTGACAGTAGGTACAGGAAACATCAAAATATATAAATCTAAAGATGACAGCCTATTAGAATCAATAGATGTAACAGGGAAAAAGGTAACAGGCAATGGAACCAATAAAATAAATATAGCAATAGATTCAACTTATGGTGAAGGAACAGAATATTATATACTAATAGATGGAACATGCTTTGCAGATGAGAATTCAAATACATATGCTGGAATAAGTGACAAATCAAGTTGGAAATTTACTACTATAAAAAATTCACATCCAGGTGGTGGAGATACTTCACCAAGCGGAGACACTTCCACTGGAGATAGTTCTAGTAATAGTGATACATCAACATCAACAACAAAACCAACTAACAAAGGTATTATAGTCATCGTTAATGGTCAAAAACAGACAGCAGGAACAGAAAAAATAAAAGTTGAGAATGGACAAAAAAGTGTTGATCTTATAGTAGATGGAGATATGGTTGATAAAAAAATACAACAAGTTATCAAAGAACAAAAGAAACTAAAACCAGAACAACAAAAAGAAATTGATAATATTGTAGAAGTACCAGTCTCAACCCAAAATGCAGATTCAATAAGTACCACATTAACAGGAGACATAATTAAAAAAATGGAGCAGGATGAATTCAAGCTTTCAATCAATACAGAAGACGTAGACTATATAATTCCTGCAAAAGAAGTATCTGTAGAAGAAGTAGCAGATACATTAGGAGTATCTGAAGAAAATCTAGGAAAAATTGAAATAGAAGTTAAAATTCAAAAAATGGACAAGACTATCAGTAAGCAAATTACTGAACATGCAAAAGAAAACAATCAAGAGATAGTTTTCCCACCAGTTGAGTTCAAAGTCATTGCAAAATCAGTATCAACAAAAGATAAAAAAGAAATCACAATCTCTAGATTCAATCAATATGTAGAAAGAATAATGGAAATACCAAAAGGGATTGATCCAAGCAAAATTACAACTGGAATAGTATACAATGAAGATGGAACATTTTCACATATACCAACAATAGTATTCAGTAAGGGTGGTAAATACTATGCAAAATTACAATCACTTACAAACTCAAGTTATTCAGTTATATGGAATGAAATTACTGTTGCATCAGTAGAGAATCATTGGTCTAAAAATCAGGTTAACGATATGGCATCTAGACTAATAATTAAAGATCCAGAGAATTTCCAACCAGATGCAGAAATCACAAGAGGCGAATTTGCTGAATATATAACAAAAGCACTTGGATTATACAGGACAAATGTAGCCAAAGATAATTTATTTAAAGATGTAGATTCAACAAATGAACTAGCAGATGCTATAACAACAGCCGTTGAGTATGATATTATAAAAGGTTATCCTGATGGTACATTCAGACCGGATGCCAAGATCACAAGGGAAGAAGCCATGACTATGTATGCTACAGCAATGGATATTGTTGGACTAAAAGAAATAGATAGTAATAGAATAGAAAAATACAAAGATAATCAAGAAGTATCCCAATGGGCTTATGAATCAGTCAACAAAACATTAAGCGCTGGTGTGTTCAATAGCAGAACACAAAATAATGATACTATTGCACCACAAGAACCATTTACATATGCAGAAGCGGCTACAGCTATTAGGAATTTATTGGTTAAGAGTGAATTAATTAATAAATAGTAATTAATAAATAATATTAATATATATCACAAGAGTAGGGTAATTTAAGACCTTTTTGGTAAAAGTATATAATACCAAAAAGGTCTATTTTATACTTTGATTGAAAAAGCTTATTAAAAATATCCTTGACAGATAATCAATTACATATTAATATATAAAATATAGATGACAACGAAAGACAAAAGGGGTTTTTTCATGAAAATGTTATCAATGAAAGATATTGCGAACCTAAGTGGTGTATCTCTTAAAACAGTGTCGAGAGTATTAAATAATAGCGATAACGTAAAAGATAGTACTAGGCAAAAAGTTATGAAGATAGTAGAAGAACACGGCTATCAAAAAAATATAATAGCCAAAAGCTTGAAAGAAAGAAAAACCAATACTATCATCGTACTTATAGATAGACATAAAGGTGACTACTGGGGTATATGGCATACAATCATGCTTAATACCATTATGAAAAAAGGTAAAAAACTTGGATATAAAGTTATAATATCACCATCAAGTGCAATGAATTCCTTAAAAGAAGATACAGACGGTTTTCCTCTTATTACAAGTGGATTGGCTGATGGAGCAATTATATTTGACAATGTAAGAAAAGATGTAAGAATAGCTTTTCTAAATAAACATAACATTCCATATGTAGTTGTAGGAAGGAATGTAGATAATAACCAAAGTAAATGGGTAGATCTGGATAACAAGAGTGCAGGTTATGTGGGTGGTGAATATCTAATAGAAAGAGATTACCATTCAATATGCTTTTTACTTGGAGAAGAAGAATACATTGTTAATCAAGAACGAGCTAAAGGTTTTAAAGAAGCTGCTTTAAAATACAACATAAAAGATGTTAATACCGTATATGGAATAAACACTATGAAAAAAGCCTATGAGGTAGTTAATAAGCAGCTCAATGAAAATAAAAAATACAGAGCTTATTATGTTTCAGGAGATGAAAGAGCTCTTGGAGTATACAGGGCTATATTAGAAAAAGGATATAAAATACCAGATGATATAGCTGTACTTGGAATAGATAATATCCCTATATGTGATTATCTGTATCCTAGTTTATCTTCCATCAATCAACCAGTTAACGAGTTTTGTGAACATATATTGAATATGTTGATAAAACAAATAAATGGTGAAGAAATACTAACTTCCAATAAGATAGTTTTACCATATGAATTAATTATAAGAGAATCAACCTAAAAGATTTAAAAAATATGTTATTTTAAAACTAATCCATAGTAACATATTTTTTTATAAGAAAATGACAACGTATGACATTAATTAAATTTATTAATCAAACAAAATATTCAATTTAGATAAGAGAGGAAAAATAGACATGAAATTTGGGCTGTTACATTTCAGAACGGGAGAAACAGATGGAGTTTCCCTTGAAATGGATAAATGGAGACTAATACTAGAAAAATTAGGGCATGAAGTAATATATATAGCTGGAAGCGGTAAAAAAGATGATGAAGGCTTAAGAATAATAGATTACTTACATTATAAAAACCCTATTAACAATAAAATAGTAGACATAGTATATAAAGGAATCAATCATAAAGAGACAGAACAAGATATTAAGAATCTAATAAATGATTATGCTGATGATATAAGAAACAGCTTAGTTAAGTTAATAAAAGAAGAACAATTGGACTACTTGGTTCCAAATAATGTTTTATCACTTGGATGGAATCTATCAGCAGGTATTGGTGTTGCAAAAGCCATAAGAGAAACAGGAGTAAAAGTTATAGCTCATCATCATGATTTCCATTGGGAAAGAGAATTATACTCTAATCCAAAATACGAATTTGTAAAAGATATATTACAACAATATTTCCCTTACCAATCAGAAAATATCAAACACGTTGTAATAAATAGCATTGCAAAAAGACAATTAAAACAAAGATACAATATTGACTCAACTATAGTGCCTAATGTATTCAATTATAATGGTACAAGTTGGAATAACGATTCATATAATCAAGATATGAAAAAAAATGTTGGCATTACTGATAACCAAATTGTATTTTTACAAGCTACCAGAGTAGTAGAACGCAAAGGAATAGAACTAGCAATAGATGTAATAGCTAAGATTAATGAGTATAAAAGCAGATTAATAGGTAAAACACTATTAAATAGAAAAGTAATTAATGAAGATACAGAATTCGTTATGGTACTAGCAGGTTTGAATGAAAGTAAACAATACTATGACAAGCTTATACAAAAAGCAGAAAATCAAAAAGTTAAAATCATTGATATTAATGATAGAGTTGACCATGTAAGAAATACGAAAGATGGTAAGAAAACTTATTCACTATGGGATGCATATGTAATATCTGATTTTATAACTTATCCAAGTATATTAGAAGGTTTTGGAAATCAGTTTTTAGAAGCAGTATATGCCAGAAAACCACTACTAGTATATGAATATCCAGTATTTGATGAGTATCTGAAAACTTTTGATTTTGACTACGTATCACTTTCCAATGACTATCAACTAACAGAAAATGGATTAGTTTCAGTATCAGATGAAATAATTGAAAAGTGTGCAGATGAAACGATAGAAATACTCACAGATGAATGTTTATATAAACAACAAGTGGACAAGAATTATGAAACATGCAAAGAACATTTTTCATATGAGACCTTAGAGCTCATACTATGTAATATTATTAAGTGAATTGACTTTACGTTTATAATGACTCTAATCAAAGATATGGAAGGATAATTCCTTTTACATATAATAGAGATTGATTCTCTATAAAAAACCAAAAATAAAATTCAACTAAAATATGGGAGGTAAAAACATGAAAAAATTATTATCTATTTTACTTGTAACAGTACTTACACTTGGTGTATTTACAGGGTGTGGAAACAAAGAAGAAAAAACAGTTGATACAAATGATAAAGTATCAGAAGAGACAACTAATGAACCAATAGAATTAAGATATCAAATAGTATGGGATATAAACTCAGGAAGAGGAAAAAATATTCAATCAGTTGTAGATATGTTTAATGAAAGTAATGAAAATATAAAGGTGTCATTAATAACAGGTGACTCTGACGAAAAAAAATTAATAACTAGTTTATTAAGTGATGATACAGCAGAATTAATTCAACTTAGCGTTAAGAGTGTTAAAACAATAGGAAAAGAAGGTTTACTAAGAGATTTGACAGAGTATAAAAATGATTATAGCGAACTCTTCTATGATGAACTATTAAATTTCTTCCAATATGAAGATAAGCTATTCGCTGCTCCATGGATTGGACATACAATTGAATTAGTATATAACAAAGATTTATTTGAAGCAGCAGGTTTAACACAAGCTCCAAGTACTTGGGATGAAGTACTTGAATACAGCAAAATCATTGAAGAAAAAACAGATGCAAAAGGCTTAGGAATTGCAGGTATGCAAAATAATGATGCCATCTGGATGTCAACTCCGATAATAAAATCTTATGGTGGAGAATTCATAACTGAAGAAGATGGAAAACAAGTTATGGCTATAAACAATGACGAAGGAATAAAAGGATTAGAAATATATCAGCAAATAGCTAAAAACTATGATGGTGCCGCTGAAAAAAATGGTGGAAACGTAATGGAAGATTTCAGAAATCAAAAAATAGCTATGGAATTCCAAGGACCTTGGGGTGTAACAGATATATGGAAAAACAATAATCCATTTGAAGTAAATGCAGCATTGATACCAGCAGGACCAGCAGGAAGATTCGTTGATGGTGGACCTTATGGAATAGCAATACCAGCATCTACATCAGACGAGAAAGCAGGAGCAGCAATCCAGTTCATTAATTACTTACAATCAACAGAAGCACAAGCTAAGATAATGGAAGGCGAATATGATGAGAAAACAGATAACTACTATCCATATCGTGTTCCTATGAGAAAAGACATGAAAGACTCAGAGTATTTCGTGGAACATCCTGAATTACTAGTATTTATTGAAGGATTAGAGCATGTAATAGATTCATTCCCATCACCAGAATTCAATCAAATAGCTAATGAAGTAATAACAGTTGAACTTAACAAGTTAGCTTCTGGTGAAACTACTCCTGATCAAGCAGCAAAAACAATGGAAGAAAAAGGTAACGAAATATTAAAAAACATACAATAGACTAAAAGCTTGAAAGGAAGAGAAGGTAAATGAAATTAAAAGCAAAACATAAGAGCGCAGGGTGGGGGTATATCCTTCTCTTTCCTGCCTTGCTTATAATGATACTATTTAATTTTTATCCAGTAATATGGTCCTTTTTAGTAAGTTTCAATAAAGTAAAGACCATAGAAATAAAAAATGCAGGATTATTTGATATACCTGGTATTTTCAATGGAATCAATAATTATATTAGTGTATTGAAAAATGACCTATTTGTAAAATCACTATTTAATACAGGTTATTTTGCCATTATATTTATTCCATTAACACTAATATTTTCATTATTACTTGCACAATTTCTCAACAAGAAATTAAAAGGTGTCAACTTTTTTAGAACGGTTCTTTTCATACCATATATAATATCTGTAATAAGTTCCAGTTTAATATTTTTAGCTTTGTTCAATACTGAAGCAGGATTTGTTAATGCTGTTATAAGTATGTTCGGAGGAGAAGGACCCAATTGGTTATCCAATAAGTGGCTGGCAATGCCTGTAATAGCTATTATGAGCATTTGGAGAAGAGTTGGGTATTTCATGTTGATGTATCTGGCAGGACTTCAAAACATACCAAAATCTTTATATGAGGCGGCAGAAATCGATGGAGCCACATCTTTCCAAAGGTTCAGATATGTCATAGTACCACTGCTAACCAAGATAACACTTGTTATATTGATACTATTGCTTAGAGATGTATTGACAGTATTCCAAGAAGTCTATGTTATGACAGGTGGTGGACCTGGTAACTCAACTGTTACAGTTCCTTTCTTGATATATAATGAAGCATTTAACTATTTACGATATGGTAGTGCAGCAGCAATGAGTTATATTCTATTCATTATAGCTGTAATAATAGCTTTTGTTCAGAATAAAATTGTTAAGAGAAATGGAGGAACGGAATAATATGAAAAAAATAAAAAAATATCTAGACCCTATTATTATGGTTGTATTATTAATAATATTTATTATTCCACTATATTGGTTGATTATTGGAAGTCTAAAGACTAATATGGAATTCAATCAGATTCCTCCAACATTTTGGCCTGAAAAATTTGAATTCAGCAATTATGCCCTAGCATGGAAACAGCTGGGATTCAAGACAGCTTTTCTAAACAGTGTATATGTAACAGTAATCTGTACTGTGCTAAATGTTTTTATCGGTACTCTAGCAGGATATGTTCTGTCTAAGAAAAAGATATTCGGAAGAAAAACAATACTTGCTTTAATAGTAGGGACGTTGATTGTTCCTCCAGCAGTATTATTACTACCCCTATATTTCATCATTACAAAAATGGGCATGTATGATAGTTTAACAGGGTTGATTATACCCTTTGCAGCTAATGCTTACACCATATATTTTATGAAGCAGTATATAGATGATATACCAAATGAACTTATAGAAGCCGCACGTATTGATGGTATAGGCGAAATGGGATTGATAACCAAGATAGTATTTCCATTGATAACTCCAGCTCTTGTTACAGTTAGTTTAATTAATTTTGTAGGAAACTGGAATTCATTCACTATGCCTTTGGTTTTACTTAGAAGTGATACGAAATTTACCCTTCCACTTAAACAGGCTTTACTATCCAATGCAACAGACGTAAATCAATGGCCGTTAATTCTTGCGGCAACAGTTTTATCAATAATACCAGTTCTTATAGTATTTATAGGAACACAAAAATTCTTTGTAAAAGGAATTATGGAAGGTGCAGTCAAAGGCTAGAATTTAATAAAATAGTGAGGTTGAACATGAATAATATAAGAGCTAGAATAAAAAAACTATATAGAGAAGATTACGAATTAGTATATGAAGAAGTTGCGAGACTAATAGAAGAAGAAAAAATAGCAGGTGACAAAAAATTTGTAGATGAAAAAGATATCATGCTGATAACATATGGTGATTCCATAAAAAAAGAGGGCGAAGCTCCATTAACTACTTTATTGCAATTTGTATCTGATGAAGCTACAGATACAGTTTCAGCCATTCATTTATTACCTATGTTTCCTTTTACATCAGATGACGGATTTTCCGTTGTAGATTACTATGAGATCAATAAGGAATTAGGTGATTGGTCTGATATAAATAAGTTGGCAGTAAAATTTGATTTAATGTTTGATGCAGTAATCAATCATATTTCACAATCCTCAGAGTGGTTCAAGAAATTCTTAGCTTGTGAAGAGAAATATAAAAATTATTTTATTGATGCAGACCCATCCTTGGACTATTCTTCAGTAACCAGACCAAGAGCCTTGCCATTACTTACACCTTTTGAAACAAGAGAAGGTAAAAAATATTTATGGACAACATTTAGCGAAGACCAGATAGACCTTAATTATAAAAGCAAAGACCTATTACTTGAAATTCTAAGAATACTAATATGTTACGCCAAAAGAGGAGCAAGATATATTAGACTGGATGCCATTGGTTTTGCTTGGAAGAAGCTGGGTACAACATGTATGCATTTAGAAGAAACACATGAACTAATAAAACTATTCAGAGATGTTATTGATGAATGTGTTCCAGGAACAATGATTATTACAGAAACAAACGTACCACATGTTGATAATATAAGTTATTTTGGAAATGGTTATGATGAAGCATCTATGGTATATCAATTTCCATTACCACCACTTACATTATTCTCATTTATCACTTCAGACGCAACGAAACTGATAAATTGGTTAAGTACAGTTGAAAATGTAAGTAATAAAACTACCTATTTCAATTTCTTAGCATCTCATGATGGAATAGGAATGAGACCTGTAGAAGACATCCTCAATGATGAAGAAAAACAATTGATGGTTGATAATACTATAAAAAAAGGTGGACGTATCGGCTATAAAGCTAACGGAGATGGAACAAAAAGTCCATATGAACTAAATATCAATTATAGGGATGCAATAATAAATAAAGACGAAGATGATGAAACAAAAGTAAATAAGTTCTTAGCATCACAAGCAATACTTCTATCAATAGCAGGTATGCCTGGGATATATATACACTCTTTACTAGGATCAGGAAATTGGACAGAGGGAATGGAACAATCTGGTATCAATAGAAGAATAAATAGGGAGCAACTTGATTATAATACAATAATTGATAACTTGAAAACTGACTATGTAAAATGTAATATATTTGACGGGTACAAAAAACTAATCAAAACAAGAAAAAATAATTCTGCTTTTCATCCTTTAGCAAAACAAGAGGTTGTGAAGAAGGATAAACGATTATTCAACATAATAAGATATAATGAAGAGACAAAAGAAAAAATAGAAGTAATTATTAATGTAAGCAACGAAACTATTTGCATAGACCTAGATAATGAAGGAATTGATATACTTACTGGTAATAAAATATCAAAGAGCTGTCAAGTAAAACCATATGAGGTTTTATGGATTAAGGTACAATAAGATTAATTAACCGTATACATTAATATTTATGCCTAACTCACAGTAAAAGGAGTGTAATTTAAGCTTGAAACTTAGAAGAGACCCTAATAACCCAATTTTAGAACGAGATACTATAGTAGGTTATGATACTCTATTCAATCCTGGGATATGTGATGTTGATGATAAAGTATATCTAATTGCGAGAGCAGCCAGAGATGATAGAAGATTAGCTGCCAAGACAGATAGAGCATATATCTATACTAATCAGATAAGTGACCACATCATTTTTGTTAGTGAAGATAATGGTAAAACATTTGAATTTACTGGGCGTAAAATGACTGGAAGTTCATCAACGTGGATTGATGGGTATACTGATGAAATATCTGTTCCTACATATTTTGGTCCATTTGGTACAGAAGATTTGCGTTTATGCAAAATAGGTAATAAATATGTTGGTGTGGTTCACGTTATGACCCATACCCCATATACAGGAGATCACAAAGCAGGCGGTAGAGTAGGCTTGGTTATTACTGAAGATTTTAGACATTATAAGAGATACTTGATTGGTCCTTTACGTGAAGAAGGAGACCGAGATGGATGGATTATGGAACATAACGGAAAAATAGCTTATTTTTCAAGAATTAAACCTGATGCCGCAGGTAACAGAAAAATAGAATATCCTTCAATCCAAGTTGTTCATTTTGACAGTCTTCAAGATTTGATAACTGCATCTCCAAGTTTTTGGCACGATTATCTAGAAAATGTGGATAAGTATACTATCATATCTCCAACATACGAATGGGAGGGACAACAAATCGGTGGCGGTCCAATCCTAGAACATAAAGAGGGATATATAATGTTCTATCATGGTGTACAGAAAGGTAAAATGTATAGCACTGGTGCAGCATTACTGGACAAGGAAACACTAAAATGTATTAAGAAAACGAAAGAACCCATTTTATATCCAGAAGAATGGTATGAAACTGGAGAATACGGTGGAGATTCTAAAAATGTTACATTCGTCAATGGTGCAAGATATGTCAAGGATAATCAGATAGAGATTTATTATGGTGCAGCAGATTCCCATATAGCTAAAGCTTATGTGGATGATGTTGATGAATTTGTAAAAAATATGCCTGTATTTTCATTATAATAATAAAAAACTGGTAAATGACATAAAAACATATTGGAACCATATCTGTAGCACAGCAGACCATTAAAAGTCGTGCTGGTACGAACTCATTATCTTTAAATTCTTTATTATCCTTGAAAACTAATCCTATAACTTCTATCTTAGTTCTTTGTATGTATTAAAAATTAAAAGACTCTCTCAATACTTAGAGAGTGCCTTTTAATTTTATCTGTCAGTAATTCATTAGTTATTATGAGATAACTTTGATCGCTTTGTATATTTCTTTTCTGTAGAACCTATATGTTCACCATCCACAATTCCAATATCATCCCCATCTTTTGGAAATATTTTTCTTATTTCACTGTTAGATTTATCGCGGGTTTTCAAAAGATTTTTATTATTGTTCATACGTATACCTCCGCTTTACACATATTTATATAATCATTCATATTTTATCCAGATCAGTTAAATATATATTGGAAAGTATAGTTAAAACATTTAAAAGGAAAAAAAGTGTACTATAATAAAAGTCATTCAAATTATTTTTAAATCTTTCAATAGATCAACACAATCATAAAATCCATACTTATAAATATCACAAAAAAGTATACTATTAATACAGTTATTAAGACTTAAATAATCATCAATAATTGCTTTATCTTCTTCATCCATTCTATCAACTAAATCTGAAAAAGCTTTATCGTACTTATGTCTATCTAATGTCTGTTGTTTTATTTCAGCATTAGTAGATAAGCTTTGTTTGAGTTTATCATCTATAATTTCAAGTAGTAATTCATTAATATGTTTTGAGTAGTTATCTAGCATAATTATACCTCCAAATAATTTATCATAATTATTTTTATTTATACATATAATACTTATAAAATTATTTTAAGACATTTTGTCTTAAAAGTCAATAAGCCAAAATGTCTTAGTATAAAATGTTTTTGAGGTGATGAATTAATGTACGATAGAATTAAGAATTTGAGAGAAGATAATGATTATACTCAAAAACAAATTGCTGAAATATTGAACTGTACACAAACAGGTTACGGAAAATATGAATTAGGTCAAAGAGATATACCAACCCATATATTAATTAAGCTTGCTATACATTATGGTACAAGTATTGATTATCTATTAGGTATAACAGATGAAAAAACGCCATACCTTCGTTCTAAACATATACGTAGTTAAAGATAAATATTGAATCTATAATAATAGATATCTATTAAGACAAAGAATAGAAAGGAGAGCACATGAACAATCAATATTTAATAGACTTTGCAGATTACAAAGATATAGATGAATGGATGAACATGGTTGATATAGTAAAAGACGATTTTCCAGGCTTGGATATGGATGACTATAGAAAAGGTATGGAAAAAACTATAGAACGGAAAACAGGAATACTAGCTAGACATGATGATAAAATAGTAGGGTTGCTTATAATAAGCAGGAAAAATTCAGAAATTTGTTTTTTAGCGGTACATCCAGACTATAGGAAAAAAGGTATAGCATCAAAACTATTACAGTTTTCCTTTAAAGAATTCAAACCAAAAACGGATATAAAAGTTACTACATATAGAGAAGGCGATCCAAAAGGAACAGCCCCTCGTAAATTATATAAAAGATTAGGATTTATAGAAGATGAATTACTGATAGAATTTGATTATCCTACTCAGAGGTTTATAAAACCATCTATGTAATTATTTAAAATCTAAAATTTTATTGATATTAGTTTCTCTTAATATAGGTTCAGACTCAGGTGATAATGTATAGATATCTATAGTATAGAATTTATCATTCTCAGTCACATCATATCCTAGATTAGGAGAAATAGTATCAAGTTTAAATTCATTAACTTTATCTTTTAAGACATCATAGATTTTATGTGTTTCATTTAGAATCATAGATTGTTCTTCACTTGAACTAGTATTTACAGGCTCAATTTCTATGCTGAATTCATCCCATAATAATATTGAATAACTATTTTCTGTAGAAGATGACTGTCCTTCTTTTATTAGAGTCCAAAACTTCCTTTTGTCATTGGATAATAAAAGATAATTAAAATTACCATCATAATCATATACTTTAATTATTTTTTCTTTGCTATTAGACGTTTGATTTACAGTCTTATAAGTTTCAAACGTAGTTATGTTATATCCATTTTTAACAAGGATAATGTAAAATGACAAAGGTTTAGCCAAAAAATATATACTGATTAGTATAATTATGATAATGGATATTTTTTTAACATTTCTATTCAAAATAATCACCATAAGCCTTTCTATTACAAAAATCTTATTAACTCTATAATTTTACTTTTTTCCTTTCATAATAATAGATACAAGTAAAATCTACCTAATAAATATTTTAACACATATATTAGTTAACTAACATAATATTTCATTATTTTAAAGGTTGTAATATTAATATAAGCCTTTTTATTCTCTAATGATAACCTTGACAAATCTAATAGAATAATATACCATTAAATTGGATTTAGTAATTTACTAAATTACTAAATTACTAATTGTTAAAGGGGGTCATAATATGAAAATACCTACAAAATTAAAACATAAACCTGTAATAGTTTCTGAAAACTATGAAAATGTTGATGGTAGATACGCCTATGATACTGATGCTAAGGGGCTTTCATTAGGACTGGCACAGTGGAATGATAGAGGAAATGTGGAGATATCAGCTAAAGTTTGGAGACATACAGGTGAAAAATGGTCAAGACAATCTGAAGAATTACCACTACATCGTGTGCTAGACTTATCAATTCTTATTTGCAGAACCATGGGACATTTCAAAGAAGCGTATCGCTATGATGATCTATACAATCAAGATAAACCTATTATTGACAGAGTAGGATTACAAGGTGATGCAATGAACGTAGAAGTATGTATAGATAATGAAAAAATAAATGAAGATATTAAACTTTTTAATCAAATTCTAAGTGATGATGGGGAACTCATAGCTGAAAGATTAAAAGTATTATCAGGTATGTTAAAGGAATTAGGTTATTAGTTATATAGTAATATTTATTCTTCATTTATGAGGTAAGAAAATAAACTAATATAATAATTAAAAATAGAAATATGGAGGGTATTATGAATATACTATTTAAAGAAATAAATAACGATAATTGGGAAGAGTGCTTTAATTTAAAGGTTTTTAAGGAGCAAGAAGAATTTGTAGCACCTAATTCATACTCATTGTTAGAAGCTCATTATGGAAAAAATTTATTTCCATTAGCAATATATGATGACGATATAATGGTTGGGTTTATCATGTATGAGATTGATGAAGAAGATGATAACAGTATGGCTATGTGCAGATTAATGATTGACCAAAAACATCAGAAAAAAGGATATGGAAGAGCATCAGTACTAAAACTTCTGGATTTTATAAGAGAAAAATATGGCAAGATGCCTTTCTACACTAGCTTTGAACCAGAAAATAAAGTAGCTGAAAAACTATATGAAAGTGTAGGATTCAAGAAAACAGGTGAAGTTCTATACGAAGAACTTGTTGCTAAGATTGATTTATAAGTAGTTCTTAGATACTTCCTATATAGCTTACATATTTTTTAGAGATCAAAATTTAATTATATTTAATTTTATGCTCTATAGTTTGTATTTTACAAGCTATAGAGCATATATTTTAGTGTAATTCATACATGAATTATGATTCAAATATGTGTACCTACATGTTTAGAGATTGTAATAAATATTGTTTAGATATACTTTATCAATTATATATTTATTGAATAATATTTTCAATGTTAGTGTACTTCATCTCTAAGTTCTTTAGTTTCTTCAAATATTCTATTGGTATAGGGTCTTTAATGTTTTGATTCTCAGAAAGAATCAGCTCTTCTAAATTACTTAGATTGCTAATACTATTTATATAATGTATGTCATTTCCACCTATAAAAAGTGATTTTAGTGTCTTTAAATTTTCAATACCATCTATAGAGGATAAATCATTTAAGTTTAAATCCAATAATGTGAGATTAGGTAAATTTGTTAATTCACAAATATTGTATATATTATTATCAGATAACACTAAATCTTCTAAGGTAATAATGTTTGATATATTTTGTATATCACTAATATTATTTCCCGATAAATCAAGTATACGTAATTTAGGTAAATTCAATTTAGGAATATTATCTATTTTGTTATTGCTTAGATCTAGTGAATCTATGTTCAAATTGTTAATATACTTAATTTCCTTGATTTGATTATTGGATAAACAAAGATGGTTTATGTTTTTAAGATTTTGTACGCCATCTAAGTTTTTAATATTACAATTTGATAAATCTAACGTGGCAACATCATATAAATTTGCTCTATTTAGCTTACCGATATTTTGTTTTAATGCTTCTCTTAAGTTAGAATCTTCTATTGAAATTTCAGCATACCAATAATAGGAGAAAAAAGCAATTAATAATATTAAGGGTAAGATAATGGCTGTTAATTTTTTTTTCATAAAAAACCTCCTCGAATTCATGTTTCATCATATTTATAGTATATCAATATCTTATATTCATCATTGTTTTACATAATTAATTCATAATTCATGTTTTAAAATTGTATATTATTTGAATATTTTATCTTAGTTCTTAAATTATATACCAAATAAATGTTAGATTCAATATCATAAAAAATTCTACTGCGAATTCTAATCCTTATTTACTAACAACTCAAGAAAAAACATACTAGAAATATGTCTTGGAATTATGCATTTTATCCCATGAATCATGTCGTTCGTCAGGATTTGTAGAAATATAATTTTTAATTATGTATTATTAAATTAATCTTTTTGTGTATATGTTTAACTTTTTTATATGAATGTTATTAAAGGTAATTTATTTATGCAGGTCAAAGGAGGTGAAACATGTCAAAAATATCTTCAGATATTAGAGAACTAGAAGAGCAAGTAGACAAGTTAAAAGGCTCGGCAGAAAGAGTAAATAATATTTATAGTCAATTTAACTCATTAAAAAATAGTATTGACAATGTAATTCGTCAAAGACATAATATTAATTATCAACTAGATACAGCTAGCAAAGGAATTAAGTCTTTAGGGGAAAGACTGGATGAATCGGGAATATATATCAATAGTGCTATAAACAGTTATCTATACGCCGAACGAAGATTGGAAAGTCTTGTGGAACAATCTAACAACATATTTGACGAGCCTACAAGAAAAGTTTACATAGAAGATTCTAAACGCGTATTTTCCAAATCAAGCTATATGACTGAAAATATACCTTATCATGATATGATGGATATCATTAAGCAAATTGATGAACAGATGGAAATATCAAATAATCAATTAAATGAGTGGTCTAGTGCCAAGTACATAGCTGATGCAAAAATCAAAGAACTATTTAAAAAGCTAAAAGAATTAGATACAGGAGAAATTACCGTAGAAGTAGCAGAAGGCGGTTATGAAGAAACTGGTGTATGGGAGCATTACAAGAAATATATTAAGAAGAATGAACTCTTGTACAAAGAAAAAGCAGGAAAAAATATAACCCCCTACGATATCTATGAATTTACTAGATTATCAGCTATGGCGGATTTGATTGATATATATGGAGATAATGATTCCATAACTAAGAATGAACACTTAATACAATCAAAAATATCAAAAAGTTTAGGAGTAAATGTACAAATACAAGAAAACAATGATATACTATTTACAGATAAAAATGTAGTATGGAAATATGTTGGACAAGACACATATGAGGCCAACCGTAGTTTAGTACATGGTGGTTATGGTGCTAGAAGTGTAGAGGCATTAAAAAAACAAGGAGCACATGAATCAGAAAATTCTTGGTGGAAATATTATCTTGATAAATAAAAAAAGTAAGTAGGTGCAGAAAATGAATAAAGTATATAAATCATGGTTGAATGAAAGTTTAAAGATTTCTCAATTAATTAATGGGGAAAAAATAGTATTTACCTGCCCAAATTGTAATAGTCATGAAGTAGACTATCAATATATTGGAGATTCAAAAACAGGAATTGGGTATCTATTGTTTTGGTGTAATAAATGTTTGAAAGGAATACATATTTCAAGAGTTATAATTCCACCTAAAGCAAAATTTATCAGTTTCGACATATCTGATGAAGAATTACTGAGAAAGGTTCCTAATTTTGAACAGGTATTACCATAAGACCTATTTCTTTTATATTTAATTAATACAATGTGTAACCGGAGAGATATCTGTTGGACCTATGGTTTTGGAGAAGGAGAATCATTGGATATAAATAATCAATTATTAAAAGTGAAGGGTCAAAATCACATAAGTGTTTCGGTTCTATAAGATAAAAAAATATGGGTTTATTGAAATTTCTAGTGATGATTATATGGTCAGATATACTCGTGAAAATATAGAAATACAACTTGAACTTAATAGGCTTAATCCAAATGATAAGCCGTATTTTGAAACTTTTACATTATATGATTTTAAAAGAGGTTTGAGTAAGATAACACAAATTAAATTAGTTGTTGCTTTAGATTTAGCAACAAAAGATATTGAGTATCATAATGAACAAAGTTAAATCGATAAAGCCTTCAATCTTATTATTATAATGTTGGATAAGAATTTATAAATAAAAATGGAATTATAAGTAAACTAAATGAGGTGATACTTATGTATGAATTTCACGGTTGGGCTGTAATAAGAGAAACTCCACAAGTTATAGACGAAGAAAATGTCGATGATATAGCTAAGATGATTGAAGAGTATATAGATAATCTTAACTGGGAAAGTGGGATTTTAAAAATATTTGCAGTAAATGGTGAATATCAATTTATAGTATCGGGTGTAAGTAATCATAAAACCCAAGAATCAGAAGAATTATTAGGAGTGTATAAATATATTGCCAAGATAGCCCCAGGTTCATATGGTCTATTATACGTTAAAGATGATGAAGACACAAAGGGGTTAGATAATGAATTTATTGTATATACTTTAGTTCGAGGTAATCTATCTATACAAAAAGATACGTTTATATCTCCATTTATTCCTATAGTAGAAGATGAATGTACTGATTAAAACCTGTTAGAATTTTAGATAACCTACATAAATGATAACTGATTAGTATTAGTTTGACTATGATTAGGATAATGTTTTATGTAGGAGTATCAACACCTTTTTGGACATGATTAATAAAAAAAGATGAGTGAGGTAAATATGGATTTAATACTTGATATATTAATGAAGAAAGAAGATTTTAAAAAGCTTAATATAGTAGAATTATTTAATGAATGGGGTGGTAAGAAGATACCTCATGAACCCAGAAAATTTGAGTTCAACTCAAAATTGGTTTTTCATTTAAATACGGATATGGATTATTACAAAAACATTATCAAACAAGATATTGATGTTGAAGGATTAGTATCTATAACATTAGAAGATAATACACTTTCGGAGTTAGAAACTATGGTAAATCAGAGGAAAGAACTTGTATTAGAAAGTGATTTAGTACTGTTTTTAAGTAAACTGTATGATTCTCTTGAACTTTTTTATATCGTAAAATTGGTGGATGAAGAAAGAATAGATAAAAAGTATATAATCAATGATACTAAGAAAGCTATAGATGTTTTTCTGAAAAGTCTTGATTGGAGTTCGCCTCTAGGTGTCATGATTACAAAGAATACCCTATAAGGAAAGCGTAATGAGGTAAATTTATGTTACAAAAAATACTAAGCTATTTAAATAAAAAAAGTAAAGACTATAATTACTGCTGTGATATATTAGGTAATTACATTTATAATATTCAATCAGATGTTATTACAAGATTAAAAAAAGTGAATGATAAATATGTTTTAATGACAAGTGAAAGAGGAAAAGATACAATAAAATTTATGTCCAACGACCAAGATGAAGCATTGCTTATGACTCTTTTACTTCTTGAAAAAACCAGATATTCTAACAAGAGAAGTGAATTATCATGTAATGATATTAATGATGTTATGGTTATTATGGAACATGCAAAAAATAGCTTTGAATTTGCTTCACCAGAATTAAATGTTTGCAAAGATAATAATTTTTCTGTTGTAAATATCGATAATAATTATCTCGTTATATTTAAAGCTGACAACAAAAAATACATAGTATTTAACACTCAATCAGATGAATTATGGGCATATCAAGTAGCATTTAATTATAGCCTAGAACTTGATAATTACTACTACATTAATAAGGAATTAGTGGAGAATCATATAATAACAGATGAATTAGGAAAAGAATATTTATATAGATTCCTAGAACTCAATAAATACGAAATTCTAAGCTAAAATAAACTACCTATATGATAACCAGACTAATATTAATTACTCTGTATCATATAGGTTCTTTATTATCAATAATATTTTAGATTATTCTATTACCCTTAATAACATTCTTACTCCCAATATAAGTTGCCATAAAATAAGCACCATACACAATCACAAGAAATATTGCAGCCATTAAAATATTAGCTAATATATTTACTTTACCATAAGCAACTATAAGTTGATTTACTGCTATAAGTCCAACAACTGAATGAACAATAGCCAGTGATAAAGGAAGTAAAAAATAAATTAATATCTGAGTAAATAAAGTATGATTCAACATTCTCTCATCTGCTCCTAATTTCTTAAGAAGCTCATATCTTTCTTTGTTATCACTAGATTGTGACAATTGCTGAATGGATAGTATTGCAGCACATGTTACTAAAAATACAAAACCTAAGTAGATTGCAAGAAAAGCAGAGACGGTCTTACCAGTTATAACTTCCGTATATAGTTCATCTTTAGTAAAATGCAAATACCTTTTTGATGATTTATCAAATTCTGCCATAAAAGATTTTTGTGCATTTACATTTTTGAAGTCAGCATTCAATATAGCCTCACTTTTTTTCATATCTTTAATATATTTATCATTTATAATCATTACAGGTGAAGGAAACATACTATCCCTAGTATACAACTGAAGCTTGATTATATTTTTGTATGGATAGAATTTGTTGTTGTTTAAAGTAATTGCTTTGTTGTTTTCTATAACTAAATTAAAATTATCATTCAAAGTTTCCCACAAGTTAATTATTGCATACTCATTCTCAGATAATGATAACTCTTTACCACCTTGTATTCTGGCACTTCTATTATAATCACTTAGGCAAATAAACTTAATTGGATTCCTTAAAAAGTACATAGAAGAATCTAATTTTTCATCTATCACAATATCTTTATAATGTAATTGTGGTATGTTATAAAAGAATATTTGATTAGTTACAGATGTATAATTAGAAAAATGTGTATGTTCTTCTAAAACTTTACTTATGTCAGTTAATCCTTCATCCCCATAACCATAATCATAGAAAGAAATATCATAAGGTGTTTTATCTGAGATATCTCTTGAAAAAGCTTTTGACATACTTACACCGGATGAAAGGGTACCAATAGTAAGTAGTAGAGCAATACATACTATGGTCATAGATACCACATTAGTATTTATCATACTGGCTATTTGGCGAACTACAAACACATTCAGATTCTTAAGATACACTTTTTTGAATTTGATAATTATTTTTATCAATAAACCAGATATTGATAGAAAAAATAAAAGTGTACCAATTGTACCAAATACCAATGAACCATAGAACGCAGGTGAAATATCAGCAATACCATTTGTCAATATTAAGTAATAAGCAATAGCAAGTGAGATTAGGGACAATATAAATAAAAAAATTGATACTGTTTTATTTCTGACTTTCATTTCTTGGTTCTTTTTATTACCGTATAATAGATCAAGCAGTTTGCATTTAGATATTGTAAAAGTATTGAATAATGTAACTACAAGAAATATTATTGAAAAAAATAATATACTCTTAAGTGCAGCGGTAGGGGAGAAAACAAATTTGAAAGAAGTCATATTTACCTCGAACAACTTAGCGGTAAAAACAGACATAATCTGTGAACCAAAAATTCCAACTACCAGTCCAACAAAAAGACCAACGATAGCTAATACCATTGTTTCTAATATAAGTATTATTGATATTTGATGTTTTTCCATTCCTAGAGTCAAGTAGACTCCAAGTTCTTTCTTACGTCTTTTGATAAGAAAGCCATTAGCATATACAATTAAAAAGCCTAATACTATAGATACAAAAACAGATACATAATTAAGTATTTCTTTAAGAAATTTCATAGCGTTATGTTCTCTTTGAGTCAATTCCATAATTTCTTTTTGAGCATCAATAGCATTAAACATATAAAATACGCATACACCAAAAACTAAGGTCAAGAAATAGATACCATAGTCTTTTATACTCTTTGAAGCATTTTTATAAGAAAGTTTAATATACATCGGTATTATCACCTCCGAGAAGAGATATAACCTCAATAATTCTATCAAAAAATTCTTTTCTTGTATCATTGCCTTTTATGAGTTCATTGAATAGTTTACCATCCTTAATGAATAGGATTCTATTACAATAGCTTGCTGCAAATGCATCATGTGTAACCATGAGAATAGTTGCATTAAGTTCTGAATTCAATTTATCAAAACTCTCTAACAGCATTTTTGAAGATTTACTGTCAAGGGCTCCTGTAGGTTCATCTGCTAGAATCATAGAAGGATTCGTTATAATTGCTCTAGCACTGGCTACTCTTTGCTTTTGACCACCAGATAATTGATAAGGATATTTGTTTAGTATATCTGTAATATTCAACTTATGTGAGATATCTTTTATCATTCCATCAATCTTTTTGGAATCTACTTTTAGTATAGTAAGTGCAATAGCTATATTTTCATATGCTGTAAGTGTATCAAGCAGATTGAAGTCTTGGAATATGAATCCTAGATTTTCACGTCTGAATCTAGACAATTGCTTTGATCTTAGTGTAGTAATATCTTTATCTTCAATTAATATCTTGCCTGAAGTTACCATATCAATAGTTGATATACAATTGAGTAATGTAGTCTTACCACTACCAGATGCCCCCATTATTCCGATATATTCACCTTCTTGTACATCAAAGCTTATATTATTTATAGCCCTAGTAACATTGCCCTTGTTACCATAGTATTTTTCTATATTTTTAACCTGCAAAATTGTTTTCATCAGAAAACCTCCTATTAAAATATAAAATATAACCAATTTGTCATACACTATATTTTTGATAAGTAAAATATATCATCTATCTATAATTATTACCTTAGATTACACTTACATGAATCTTACAATTATGTCACAAAACTAAAAAGGAGTCATAGACCTATGACTCAAATAGAATTGTTTTATCTTTTGGAAATATTATTTTAACTGTAGTTCCTATATCAAGCTGAGAGGAGATAGCGAATCCAAGACCCATCTTAGTACATAGATTTTTACATAGATATAGACCTATACCTGTTGATTTTGCATATTTTCTTCCATTCTCGCCTGTGAACCCTTTATCAAATACTTTTTGGATATCTTTTTCCGGTATGCCTATCCCATTATCCGATAATAATAATTCAAGATTATTATTGTTTTCAATAGCAGAGAATGTAATGATTAGATTGTCCTTTTTGTATTTTATACTATTGGATAATACTTGTCCCAGAATGAAATCAAGCCATTTAGTATCACAAAATACAATTTTATCTAGATTCTCCAACTTCATATCTGCTTTACATCTGATTAGCTGTTTTGCTTGGCTTTTAATTAATTTTTTGATTGTTTCTTCTAGGTTGAGTCTACGAATAACATAATCTTTCTCTAGAGCTGTGCTTCTTGCATAGTATAGGGCTTGCTCTACAAAATTGTTGATTTTACTAATTTCATCGGAAATACTCTTAGTAACCTGATTTTTAGTATTTTCACATATCAGATCAATACAAAAAATAGGAGTCTTTATTTCATGAATCCATGTTTCAATATATTCTTTATATTCATTTTGGGATATTTTATACTTTGCTATTTCATCATTCATTGATTTCACAGCTTGATAGATGACATCATGAAGTATTATGCCTTCTTCAAAATTGGGTTTTTCTATCAATTCATGGATATAATATTTTTTATCTAGGTTCTCTAGAACCTTATCAAGCTTACTATAAAAATTTCTTTTGGGTATATATTCTATCATAAGAATTACTATATCTGTTATAAGGATCAGCATAGCAATAAAAAGAATTACATAAAAATTTACGTGAAATATTGAAAGTAGGAGACTGATGAAAGCGATTAATAATAGGTGAAATATAAGGAACCATATTTTGTTTTTCAAGAAAGTTGTAAGTTTCATATAATATATCCTTGTCCTCTCTTTGTTTCAATGAAATTCCTTAATCCAATAGTTTCAAGTTTTTTTCTTAGTCTATTGACATTAACAGTAAGAGTATTGTCATCAACAAATTCATCTGACTGCCAAAGTTCATTCATAATATCATCCCTCGATACAATGGTTTCTTTATTCCTTATTAGCAGTGAAAGTATTCTCATTTCATTTTTGGTAAGCTCAATCTTATTATCTTGATGACTAGCAGTACTATTGGAAATATTTAGGGACAAATTCTTATGAATCAGAATCTGACTATTATTATTCATGGTTGTTCTTTTCAAAACCGTAGAAATATGTGCTAGTAAAATCTGCGTATTATAAGGTTTTGTTATAAAATCATCAGCACCAAGGTTAAGAGCCATCAATTCATCCATATCAGTGTTTCTACTTGTAACTATGATGATGGGAATATTTGATTGCTTTCTTATCTCTCTACATATATGAAATCCATCATAATAAGGAAGATTAATGTCTAAAAGTATCAAATCAGCATTTGCAGTTAATGAGTATTCAATGATATTCTTGAAATCTTCATTATAAATACATTCATAACCATAGGACACCAATAACTTAGAAAGTTCTTTTCTTAGTTTATTATCATCTTCAATAATCAATATCTTATACATGTAATCTTGCTCCTTATATGTTCTTATATAAAAGTAGTCTACTAATTAATATGTATAAATAATCTATATAGTCTAATGTTAATATAATAATTATTTATATTAATGTCAAGAGTATATATATCTGTAACTAACATAACAGCAGCAGACTTATATCTTAGCCCGCTACTGTCATGATAATTATAATGAAATTAATTTGTATAATATAATAACTCCCCAGTTAATATTTAATCATCCAATTCAGCATATACAATTTCATCATCTTCCAAAGTTTTTATTCCAAATTTCTCAGTTTTCTTATTTTCTATATCATAGATTAAATAAAACTCTATTACATCCTCAGGTTTATCCTTGAAACACCCAATAAAGTGAACTTTTTTTACATTATCTAAATTTATGACAGATGTGAAACTATCTTCCGTTACTGCTTGAGAGAGTGATATATCAAAATTATCACAATCTATTTCCTTGTTGAAATAATCTTTTGCATTATCCTGTACAACAGTGATCAAATCTTTTTTCAATTGCTTTACATCATCATTTTCCAATGCACTGCACCCAGATAATCCAATAGTTAAACCAGCTAAGATAACAAAACTAAATATTATTTTTATAAACCTATTCATTACTAATCACTTCTATTTATATTATTTTACAAAATATGCAATTGTAGCTATAATCCATAGATGAGCAGGATAAAATACGTAAAAGAAATACTTTGTAAATTTGTTTTTGGGACCTCTTTCACCATTGTACATATACAAGAATGGTATAACAGTTATGAATAACCAATCACAGTTATGGAGCATCATATTAATAGTTAGTTCCACTGTTTCATATGGTGTATACGAGAAGATTAACAATATTACAAAAAATACTAAATAACTAATATTTCTAAGACTTGTATTTTTTCTAGTATAATAAGTTATCAACATGAATGGTATCATAGGTATACCACCCTCAGAAATCATAATACCACCAACAAAGATAGCGATACTTAAAATTACTCTAACTAATTTTACTAGAGTAGTACTATTCTTGAAGTTATATAATACATTCAACATCAAAACACCAATAGCGAGGGTAAGGAAAATATTATTATATACAATAATTTCTTTGGAACTATATAGGTAAGCTATAAGTTTATTACCTAAAAACATAATACCTGCCCATGTAGCTAATCTAATGTTATATTTAACTTTACTTCTTGTATACATAAAACCTTCCACCGCAGTATAAGCAAACCATACTCCCACACACCTAGTTATTATATGAAATATAGAAGCCATATCTCCAGATATCAGGTTAGGAATATGATCAATGTGATCAAGTACCATAATAATTGCCATGAACATTTTTATCTGAAATCCATTAAATTTTTTCACATCTATTCTCCTCATTACTCAATAATTTTTATACATCATCTATATAGATTGTAATAGCTATATCTTTTATGAACCATAGATTTATCTTATATTAACCTTACATTTTTGTAACTTATGTATTTCATAAAACTTTTTTATTTCTGACTTACCTGCAATATCAATGTAATTAAAATAATTTTATTGATAGGCAAGTCCAGAATTTTTTAGTATACTATAAGAGATACATAGCTTATTACAGATGAGCATACAATGACAATACTAAATAGAGTGTAGAAAATTATAGTTGATAAGAAGTAATATAGAAACTATTAAGAATATAAAGGAGTCCCTAACCATGAGTAGTTATATAATGTACCTAGTAGCTGTTACTTTACTAATTATATCCTATTATAAAGACAAGAAAAAAACCAAAAAGGCGTTAAAAAAAGCCTGGAAATCATTCAATAATATCCTTCCTCAGTTTCTAGGAGTAATACTGTTTGTCGGTATATTACTCTCTATATTTGATGCTGAGTTCATCTCCAAGATAATAGGAGCTAGATCAGGCTGGATAGGGGTCATTGCCTCAGCTGTTGTCGGAGCAATAACATTAATCCCAGGATTCGTTGCATTTCCAACTGCTGCAATGTTACTTGAAAGTGGAGCAGGATATATGCAAATAGGTGCATTCATATCAGCACTAATGATGGTAGGCGTAATCACTGCACCCGTTGAGATTAAGTACTTTGGTAAAAAACTTACCATAATAAGAAATGTACTAGCCTTTGTATTTTGTTTTATCGTCGCATATATCATTGGAAAGGTGGTGGCTTGATTATGAAAACTCTAAAAAGATATACCTTTGCACTAATCATCATAGCCACAATAATATTACTATTAATATTTAATAGAGAGATAGGATTAAAAGCCATAAAAATTACAGGAAGTAATCTAAAAGAAATGATTCTCGTCATACCACCTGTTTTTGTACTGTTAGGATTATTGGACGTATGGGTTCCAAAAGAGACCATGATGAAATACATGGGAGATAAATCAGGTATTAAGGGAATAGTTCTATCAATAATACTAGGTTCAGCAGCAGCAGGACCACTGTATGGTGCGTTTCCTATAGCAGCTGTATTCATGAAAAAAGGAGTAAAATTCAGTAATGTATTGATATTCATAGGGGCTTGGTCAACCACCAAAATACCTATGTTCCTATTTGAAATGTCAGCTCTAGGAGCAAGATTTGCTGTAACAAGATTACTGATAGATATTCCTGGAATTATTATAATTGCATTTATTCTAAATGGACTAATCAATAAAGATGAAGTAAAAAAAATATATGAAAATGCCAGCTCAATGTAATGGTTCATACTATTTTTTATCAATATATAATCTATCCATATCAATCTCTTGAAAATCAGGAGTGGATAGTTGCAAGAGGTATGAGGAATGCCCTTTTAATTCCTTGATATCTATTGTCATTATAGAAAAACCTAATCTATTAGGTATTCCAATAATAACTATTCGATTACTCTTCTTATAGACTACTTGAGGAGTGAAATTAAATAGCAAAATACCTCTTTTATTCTTATCAATAGATATAACGGGTTTGATACTTAGATTATGCAGAAAATCAGCGTGTTTATTGATATCAGAGGGTATAGGAAATAGTATATGCATATTTTCGCATATCTTTGTAGGAACGTAAGCCCAGCCTTTTTCATAATTATCTTTCCAGATAGGGTCATATATAGGTCTTACATATTTAGGGTTTTCATATATAATATTCAATTCAATATTTTTCCCTGTTTTTATAACAGATTCCAAATCATTAAGCTTAGTAATATCTTTATCTAATGGCTCTCTGCAATCTTGTTTGGTAATAACTAAATTATCTTCTACGGGAATAAAATTAGATAATTCTTTTTTGATAAGAGCATTTTCTTCTTGTAGTTGTTCCAGTGTCATTGTTTGACTGGAAGATAAAAATGTTCTTTTGACAGTATTTTCTTCAATAATTTTCTTAAGATAATCGAACTTTATGGCATCACCATAGATCAGGTCAATCTCATAACCTTGTGGAGTTGCTAGTTGGAAAAGAAAATCTTTTGTATTTGAATTATCGGATAGCAGGTTGTCTTGAACAATAGAAATAACCTGTGCACCTTTTCGTTCTGGTCTACCTATAAAGATGACTTGATTTTCATACTGCCTAATGTTGTCTACATCAAAATTATAGATTAGAAAATTTATGTTTCTATGAAAATCTATACTTACGGAGTTGAATGCCAGGTCACCAATAAAATCAAAATTACTGCTTCCTCCAACGGGATAAATGAATATCTTGTGGTGAGCATTAGTAATCTTATCTGGAAGGTATAACCAATTTCTGAAATAGAAGTCTTTCCAACTTGAATCATAAGTAGGTCTCATATATTCAGTATCATTATAAATCACATTAAAATCAATGTTTTTGCCTTTATCTATAACATCTGGTAATGTGTATATCTGAAAAGAAGGTATCTTATCATAATATCCTCTATAAGGTTTTTCATATAATACATTTTGTTCTTCTGGGAATATTCTTTCAAGAGCTCCTTTCAATCTGTCATTTTCTCTCTGAAGCTCAATGGTATCATTATCATTAAGAATCAGGGTAACAGGAACATAGTCATCATTCTTTAAGTTTTGAATGATTAATATACAGATGAATAAACAGAGTATTATTGTTGAGGAAAATAATACCAAGCTACTCTTTTTTATTGATACTAACTTTATCTTTTTCAGTTTAGGTAACCTCCAATATATTTATTAATAGATTTTTATGTAATAAGTATTAGATATTATAAATATATTGAGAAAATATACAGCTTAGAAGTGGTAAAAGGGTAAAATTAGGTTTGACTTTACTAATTGTTTCTATTACAATATAAAAAAAGAAAGAGGTTGTTAAAATGAGGAATATTCTTAACTAGACGATGAAATTAATATAAAAAGCAGGGAATGACATTTTGTTCTATAGAAATGTTTATTTTGGTATGCTTTTTTAGAATCTAAGTTAAGAATATGTTGATTAACATCCTTTTGATATATCAGATTGTGATTATATCTGTACTTGAATGTACAGATTTATTTGTGTTATAGGAAAGTCATAAAGGCGTTGCCGCTTTTGTACTTTCAATGAAGAAGGCTGTAGATAGTTAATTATTCTATCTACAGCTTTTTTTATATCCAAAATTGGGGGTGATAAAAATGAGAATAAAATAATACACCTATTATTACATATAAAAATTAAAGGAGAGATTTAACAATGCCATATTTTAATTACAATAACAAAAGAGTACACTATATTGATGAAGGGAAAGGAAAAGCTATTGTGTTACTAGCTGGAAATACAGCTTCATCGGCTGTCTATAAAGGAGAGATAGAGTTTTACTCTAAGGAGTTCAGAGTTATATGTCCTGATTATATAGGATATGGAAAGTCAGATAGAGTAGAGAAGTTTTCATATGATTTTTGGTGGGTGAATGCCAAGATGACCTGTGAATTAATGAAATCATTAGGAATAAAAGAATGGATAGCAATCGGTTCTAGTGGTGGAGGTATTATAGCTATCAATATGTCAATAATTGAGCCACATATGACCAAAGGTGTAATAGCAGATAGTATTTCTGATGAATACGTTTCTTCTGAATTAGCAGAAAGAGTATATAAAGAAAGAAAAGAAAAATCAAAAGAACAATGCATGTTTTGGAAATATGCTCAAGGAGAAGATTGGGAGCAGATAGTTGAATTAGATACCAAAATGATATATGAAGCATCAAAAAAAGGAGAAAGTATTTTTAAAGGCAAGTTAGAAGATATAAAATGCCCAGTACTTATTATTGGCAGTTTAGTAGATGAAGCAATACCAAGTATTGAAAAGGCAGCTAGCAATATATCATCAAAGATATTGACATCCAAAGTTATATTATATCCAAAAGGTAATCATCCTTTTATGTGGAGCTGTTCCCATATATTTCGTAAAGAATCAATTAACTTTATTAATGAAATAAGCTCTATTATATCATGCTATTAAAAAAGCTAGAGAGAATCAAGCAAAAGTACTGGAGATAGGAACTGGTAATTCAAGCATTGCACAATTGGCACTATATCAAAAATGTGGATTTCATATAGACAGTATTGATAAGGGGTTTTTCAGAAAACATTACAATGAAAAAATATATGAAAATGGTATAGAATGTATTGATATGTTAAGATTGAGCATGGAAATATAATAGATAAATAATATTTAGGTAATAAATATTTAAAGAAATTAGTAATCTTTTTTAATAGTTTTATGGTATTATCTTTATCATAAGTTGAAAATTATGGTAATGAATATAACAAATGACAAGGAGAAATATTATGAATCGAAATACTAAGGTAATTATTCTTTTAATAGTAGCCATGAGTATAGTTCTAGCAGGCTGTAAAGGAAAAACTGATGATACTCAAGTGACTGATATTAATAGTGATAGAAAATTGACTGATAATGCTGAATCAAAAGAGGCTAATACTGATAAATCAACCAATGATAAAAATGGGTCAAGTGAAAACTCGGATGAAGATGAAAAAACCAAAGAAAAAGATAGTCAATCATTAGAAGAAAATGACGGCGATGGGGTTTATGATAAGTATAGCAAATATCTACTATTCATCAACGAAAATGATGATAACACTCTATATTTATTAAATAAAGAGACTAAGGAATGTAAACAGATATTTGATCGTAGTATAGATAATTCTTATTCTAATGAGTTAATGAAACTTCAAAAAAAGAATTACTTCATGTCAAACAACAAAATGTACTCATTGGATGGAGAATCATTCAAAACATCTTTAGTAAAATATATTGAATATCCAGTAGAGTTTGCAGGGGATAAGATTCTATATTGTAAAGATGGTAATGTGTATATACAAAATATTGATGATGATAAAGAAATACTTTTACTTGAAAATAAGTATAATCTGAATGTACTTCATGAAGATAATATTACATATATTCAGGTTGATGATTCAGAAGAATATTATATTAGAAATATTTATAAATATAATGTGGAAACCGAAGAATTAGATGAGATATACAAATTATCATTACATGATTGTAATCATAATGATGGGATACGAATAACTAAGAATAAAAATCTATACTTACAAGCTGATTCTAAGATTAAGAAATATGATTATAAAACTGATACTATAATTGATTTGCAAAAAGAAACTTATAATAGTGAGAAAGTAACTGAGGATAGTTTATATGTATATTCTCCTGCTTATTCATTTAATTCAATCTATGTGATTAATGGTAACAATTATATGAAAGCAGCTGATTTTCAAAATTCCATTCCGCCAAAAGGAGTAGCAATAGATAATCATATCTATTTATTAACTACTAAAGGACATATACTAAGTTTAGATAAGAAGACAACAGATATAAGGGATATACTTCATTGGAATAAAGAGTCAGTAAATGATAGGTATGATCAAGAGAAAATATTTAAACTAAAAGATGACAAGATGTATTATGAAGATTACTTGATGGATTTTTATACTGCAGAGGAAAAAGATATATATAAAGCTAATATAGTAGATTATTACTATATGGGTAATAAGGAACACAAATCAGAGTGTAATAATTCATATATGATAAAAGATAAAAAAACTTATTTAGGATCAGATATCAATGAGATAAAAAATAATATAAAAGAAGAATATAAGGAATTTGCGTTTTCTTCAGAAATATTGGCTTATACAAGAGAAAAGGATAATCATTTAGTTATCATTGATAGAAAATTTGGGGATACATTAATTACTACTGATTTTCCAGTCATCAATATTAAAGCTTACGGTAAAGAAGTGTATTATGCTAGATACGATGACAAATTTGGCTTTTATCGTTATTCAAAAGATAAGCATGAAATAATTGACAAAAAAATGGTTTTAGACTATGCAGTTACAAACAAAAATATTTATTATAGTACTGATTATCCAATAAGATTTTACTGTAAGGATAAATCTACTAATAAAATTACGTCTACAAATGATAGTGTACAATTAATGATGAGTGAATCAGATACATTGTATTTTGTTGAAAACCAATTATTATATAAAATAAAAGATAATAAGAATAAAAAAGAACTAATCAGTGTTATACCAAATGGAGGAATGGTTTCCCACTTATTTATGCATAATAATCAAATTTACTCTGGTGATAGTGGAAGCATGTGCACTAGAATATTTAAATTTGACAAAGAATATAAGAAGCCTGATGAGATATTATACGAAGATGATAATGCTCTAATATATGTTGTAGAAAACTCCTTATATACATATGATAGGATTAATAGAATAATTAAAAGCAATGTGGACTTTTTTTATACATCAGACAGTACACTTACAATTACTGATGATGCAGTCTATATAAGTAATGATGATAGCATAGTTTATAGAATTACCTTGAATACACTAGAGGTCAAAGAGTTCTATAAATCAATATTTGGTATGGGTGGAGAAGGAGACCCGCTAGATATGTATATAGTTAATGATAAGTATTGTGTAATAGGCAATAATAATGAAGCCTCATCTCATGAAGGTATTACTGTCGTTGATATAGATACAATGAATAGAAAAAATATTAAAACTGGGAATTTGATATATGCGTTGAATAATAAGGCGTATTACATGGATGAGGATAATAGCCTTAAGGCTATTGATTTAACTAATGGATTGAATATTACCCCTAATACTATACTAAGTTCTGTTTCAGGGTATACAGCTACTTATAATGACGATATCATTTTTGAAAACAGAAACGAACTGATTATGGTTGATAATATAAATGATAATACAAAATTAATATGTAATGATTTTAATTATTCTATAGGAACAAAAAAAGGTCAGCTATATTACAATAACATTGACGGAGAGTTAGTAAGAGTGAATCTATCATCATTGAAAAAAGAAGTGATAGGGGACAATTTTTATGATATAGTCAGCATATCAGATATTAATGGGCAAACAGTTGTATTATACATGGATAATGATAGTAATTTAATCAGAGTAGATGATGACAAGACTATATTAACCAGTAACATGTATGTTTCATATAAAACAACTAATGATACCCTAGTATTCACAAAAGAAGGACAAGATGGGAACCAAATAAAAGATATTGTCTACTTTTATGAAATAGATACAGATAAAATGTATGAAATAAAGTTAGATAAAAATAAGACTGATAATGGTGAGCTGAATTATTTTATTGATGATGAAAAAATAACTATAAAGATTGATAATAAAGAAGAGTGGTCTAGTAAAATTGATAACATAAATTGGTCAATTAAAAAAGAAATTTATTTAGATTAAGAGGTATTAGTTTCTATCTACAAAATACTTAAGGAGAACTGATTGAAATGAAAGATTTTGATGTAATATGGAATATATATTGTGAATCATTCCCAGAGAATGAACGTAGAAGTCTGAAACAGCAGATGGATATAATGAAAGAGGATGAATACAATTTGTATCCTGTAAAAGATAATAATATAATTGTAGGATTTTATACAACTTGGGATTTAAGCGATTTCGTATATATTGAACATTTAGCCTTTGACAAAAATAGTAGAGGTAAAGGTCATGGCAGTAAGACTATAAAGAAAATAATAGATGATAGTAATAAGATAATATTAGAAGTTGAAGAGCCAAATACACAAGAAGCCAAGAAAAGAATAGACTTCTATACACGACTAGGATTCAAACTTAATAACTATAACTATGTTCAACCAGCCTATGATAAGAATAAAGAAAGCGTACCTCTACTTATAATGTCATATCCCTCACAGATTAGTGATACCGAGTTTAATAGTATAAAAGACG
Source organism: Vallitalea guaymasensis (assembly GCF_018141425.1). Classification (NCBI taxonomy): domain Bacteria; kingdom Bacillati; phylum Bacillota; class Clostridia; order Lachnospirales; family Vallitaleaceae; genus Vallitalea; species Vallitalea guaymasensis. Next base: position 1,690,749 of record NZ_CP058561.1, on the reverse strand, counting down.
AATTATATAAAAAAGTTTATAAAGTAGATTAATATCCTAATAAGTATTATTCAATAATTGAAATTACTTCTTCAATTGGTTTTCTAACAGGACTTTTAATTGGTAACTTTGGAACTCCTATTGGAACTATAGCAGCAAGAGAAAAAAGTTGAGTTGCTTATATTATATATTAAAATATTAAAAAATATACTATGTATACGATAAGAAAAATGTCACATTAAAATTATTAGTCTTTTTAAGAAATGGCAATTAATTATTAAGTATTTTTTCAAAACATCTAATAATTATACGCATTTTATTAAAAATATAATAATAAATAGCTGATTGCAAAATATGTTGAAATAATTGAACAAAACAAAATTAAGTGATATAATAAATATAAAATATATAATTGATATTCATATATTAATTTAATATTATGAAATTTATTGGAGGGTGTTAAAATGAAAGGCAGATTAAAAAGTACATTAATTTACGCTTTATTTTTTGGAGGAATTTGGGGTATAACAGAAGCTACACTTGGTTATCTATTGAATCTTAGTACTATTGGTATCAGTGGTTGTATTATGTTTCCTATAGGTTATTGCATTCTACGCAAAGCTTATAAGAAGAGTAATAATCTTTCGGTGATCTTTTATTCAAGTTTAATAGCAGGTATTATTAAATTAGTCAATTTATTCATGCCTATCTCACATCCTGTAAAAGTTATTAATCCAGCATTCGCTATAGTTCTAGAAGGCTTGAGTGTAATGGCTTTAGTAACATGGAGTGTTAAGAAAAACAAGGAAATTGGATTTTCTAGTGCATTATTAGCAGGTTTTTCTTGGAGAATCATATACTTTTTAGATGCAGTGATTCTATTCAATATTGGTATTCCATCTAGAATGATTAGTAAAGGTCCACAGGAATATCTATTGAAATTCTTATTAATCAATAACTTGGTTAATGCCTTTATCATAATGTTAATTGCAAAAGCAGAAAAAAGAGGTAAGATATTAAATGTTTCAGAACGTGCTGTAAGACCTGTTGTAGCTGTATGTTCACTTGTATTAGCTGTAGGTGTTCAATTATTGATGACCTATATAAAAACTATAGCATAGTACATATTTTATGATTGTTAAAAATTTTATATTTACAAAATGAGAAATGCTGTTATAATATGTATGTAAAAGTAAATATGTTCGGATGAAGATTGCGGAAGAATTATCGACCGCTTTTGGACGAACCTCTGGAGAGACTCTTAATGAGCACCGAAGGGGAAAACTAATCAATGATTAGTGAAACTCTCAGGTAAAAGGACAGAGGATATATTCACTATAGAATATATTTTGTAACCAGAGGTCAAATCATATGATTTGGCTTTTCTTATTAATAAGCCATGGAATCATACCATTGGCTTTTTTTATTGCAAAAAGATACTATATTTTTCAGTATCAAGACATAAATTAATAAAGACGGAGGATTTTGGATGGATACAATGATTGAAATATTTAAGAGAATTGATAGTGTGGTTTGGGGACCTCCATTACTTATACTATTAGTTGGAACAGGACTATATCTAACAATTAGACTTGGAATAATACAGGTTTTTAAGCTGCCTCTAGCACTTAAATATCTGTTTGGAAAAGATAAAAACAATAAAGCTGATGGAGATGTATCCAGTTTTGCTGCCTTATGTACTGCTTTAGCAGCTACCATAGGTACTGGTAATATTGTCGGAGTTGCAACAGCTATAAAAGCAGGAGGTCCAGGAGCACTTTTCTGGATGTGGATTGCCGCATTTTTTGGTATGGCGACTAAATACGCTGAATCCTTGTTAGCAGTAAAATACAGGGTGGTAGATGAGAATGGTCAGATGTCTGGCGGACCAATGTATTATATAGAAAAAGGATTAGGGAATAAATTTCTTGCCAAACTTTTTGCTATATTCGGTATTGGTGTTGCATTCTTTGGTATAGGGACATTCACGCAGATAAATTCTATAACAACGGCTGTAAAGATTACATTTAATGTTCCTATAGAAGTGACAGCAGTTGTATTGACATTGTTAGTAACTTTCGTGACAATAGGTGGAATAAAAAGTATTTCAGGTGTGTGTGAATTCATTGTTCCTGTTATGGCTGTTCTATACATAATTGCTTCTCTTACAATAATTATATTTAATATAAATTTAGTACCAAGTGCAGTTTCATTGATTATAAATAGTGCTTTTACACCTATGGCGGCGGCAGGTGGATTCTTAGGTGCAACTGTTATGAAAGCTATTCAGAACGGGATATCAAGAGGAGTATTCTCCAATGAGTCAGGACTTGGGTCTGCTCCTATAGCAGCTGCAGCAGCTAAGACTGATTCATGTGTAAAACAAGGTCTTATATCTATGACAGGTACTTTTTTTGATACTATAATAATATGTACCATGACAGGTATATCATTGGTAATGACAGGGGCATTCAAATCAGAGTTCGCAGGAGCTGAGATGACTAACTTGGCATTCAAACAGGGATTACCTATTGCTGGTGGAGAATTCATTGTAACTATTGGACTTATCTTTTTTGCATTTACAACAATACTAGGATGGAATTATTACGGTGAAAGATGTACAGAATATCTATTCGGCGTAAAAGGTATCGTACCATACAAATTAATATTTATAGGATTAGTAGGAGTAGGTGCCTTCTTAAAACTAGACTTGATATGGGTTATAGCTGATATAGTTAATGGATTGATGGCAATACCAAACCTTATTGGAATCATTGGTCTAAGTGGAGTCATTTCATTTGAGACTAAACAGTATTTTAGAGCTCTAAAGGAAGAAAAATATAGATAGCTTGAATTAAATATAGAGTAATAAATTTGAAAAAAGCTTAGGATTTTATTAATCCATAAGCTTTTTAAATTGTTTGATAATGGACAATATTGTGCAATAAAGAACAAGATTATCTTCTAGTATCTAAAGTTAACGTATGATATTATCTTAGTAGAATAAGAGTATTCAATAAACTCATCTTTTTATATCCTCCATAAAATCAATAAAATAATATACATTCTCCTTTTATTTTTTTGTTAGAATAGATTAATACATTAATATATTAATCTATTAAATATAATCATAGAGCAATAAGTTAACTAGAACTGACTAGATTGACACCTATAAGAGACAAAAGAAATAAAAAATAGGAGGAAGAATTAGCATGAAAAAATTTTACAATCTTATGACTCTAATTATTGCAGTTCTATTACTTTTTACAACTATTACATGTACTAGTACGCAGGCACAACAGATCGACGAATGGCAGGCTGGAGTAAGTTATAGTGTTGGGGACTTAGTAACTTATAATGGTACAGTTTATGAATGCAGACAGAATCATACTTCATTAGTAGGATGGGAGCCACCTAATGTTCAATCACTTTGGTTGGCAACCACAACACCAGGTCCAGGTCCAGGACCAGGACCTGGGCCAAATCCAAACCCGGGTCCGGGTCCATCAGATCTGGAAAGAGTAGTTGTTGGATATTGGCATAATTTTGATAATGGTTCGGGGGTTATAAGGCTTAAGGATGTAACTACAGATTTTAATGTAGTTAATGTAGCTTTTGCAGAACCAGCAGGTGATACATATACAATGGCGTTTTCACCTTTTAATGCAACAGATGCAGAATTCAAATCAGATATTCAAGAATTGAAGGCTAGAGGTACTAAGGTATTAATCTCCATAGGAGGAAGTAACGGAACAGTTGAGCTGCTTGATAACACAGCTAAACAAACATTTATATCTACTATGATTAATATCATTGAGACTTATGGCTTTGATGGTATGGATATCGATCTTGAGGGCAGTTCACTATCATTAGATGTTGGAGATACAGATTTTACTAATCCAACAACAACTAAGGTAGTTAACTTGATTGATGCAATAACAGCAATACGCAATCATTTTGGTAATGATTTTGTTCTGACTATGGCACCTGAAACAGTTTATGTCCAAGGTGGTTATAGTACATATGGAGGTTCTTGGGGAGCATATTTACCTGTTATCTATGCACTTAGAAGTGAGCTTGATTATATTCATGTACAGCATTATAATTCTGGTTCTATGGTGGGACTTGATGGTATGTCTTATACACAAGGAACTGCTGATTTTCAAGTAGCCATGGCAGAGATGTTATTGAATGGATTTCCTGTAGGTAATAATCCTAATAACGTTTTCCCAGCTCTACGGGAAGATCAGATAGCTATAGGTATACCTGCGTGCAGTAATGCGGCAGGGGGTGGCTATATTAATAATACTGAAATGAAAAAAGCCCTTGACTATATTGTAAAAGGTCAATCGTTCAATGGACAGTATCAGTTGCAAAAAGCAGAGGGATATCCTGACTTAAGAGGAATTATGACATGGTCAATCAATTGGGATGCTTATAATAATTATAATTTCTCGACATTCTATTCTAATTATTTTGGTGCTCTTGGAATCATTAATCCAACACCAACACCTCCACCAGCAGGTAAAAGGATAGTTGCCTATTATCCTGAATGGGGAGCTTATGCAGGACATAATCAATATGCACCATCTGATATCCCATGGGATAAAGTGACTCATATAAATTATGCATTTGCAGATATTAAAAATGGGGAGATAGCGTGTTTTGATGAATGGGCAGCCAAGGGTATTGCTTTTGGAGAACCTTGGGATTCACCTTATAAAGGATGTTTAGGTCAGTTCAAGAAATTGAAACAGCAACATCCTAATACTAATATCCTTATTTCAGTAGGAGGATGGTCAAGATCAGCAGAATTTCATAATGTTGCCGCTACACAGGCTTCAAGAGAAAAATTCGCTCTTAGTGTAGTAGACTTTTTAAGAGAATGGAACTTTGACGGTGTAGACATTGATTGGGAATATCCAACCTTCTACAGAGCAGGAGATACAGTTGATAATCCTAATGATCTAGGTACACCTTATGCGACTCCAGATGAGAAGCAGACCTTTACTTTGTTGCTACAACAGCTTAGGACCACTCTTGACCAAGCAGGTGCTGCTGATGGAAAATATTATTATGTAACTACTGCTGTAGGTTGCGGCAAAGATAAAATAGATCAGACAGAGCCTAATCTATACGCACAATATGTAGATTTTATCAATGTCATGACTTATGATATGCATGGTGCTTGGGAAGGTATAACAGGTCATCAGTCACCAATGTATTTTGATACTAATGCAGAAAATGCCTACAGGTCCTATTTCCAAACATTATATACTGACCCTGCAGAAGTAGAAGCCAATGTTGAATTAGCTAAGAAATACACAGTACATGAAGCAATGGAGTATCTAAAAACTTTTGGTATACCAGCTGATAAACTAGTTCTAGGCTCACCATTCTATTCAAGAGGATGGGCAAAAGTACAGAACAATGGACCAATAAGCACTTTGCCAGGATTGTATGCAACTTGTTCCGGTACTAATCATACAGGTACTTATGGGGCACATGGTATTTGGGATGGAGGAAGATACGCTGGTAATAATCCATACTATGATATAATAAGCAAAGAACAAGACAACTCTTTCCAAAAATATCGTGACCCAGTTTCAAAAGTTCCATATCTCTATAGTGAGTCAAAAGGAGAAATGTACACTTATGAGGATGCTATCTCCTTACAAGAAAAAATTGATTACGTAATTAATAATAACTACGGAGGTATTATATTCTGGGAACTAACAGGTGACTATGTTCCAGCTACTGGCACTAATAAAGGTGGAACGGGTGAATTGGTTAATCTACTTTATAATGGTTTACTAGGACCATAGAATATTGATAATTAATGGATGGTATCAAAATTGGTACCATTCTTTTTTTGTTTTGTTTGGTAAGTCTGTTGATGATTTTCTCCTTGACGTAAGCATTTTATTTTATGATATAATATAGTCTAAAGTATTACGTTTTAATACTAGGGGGATAATTATGGGAAAAAAAGCAGCTAAGAGACAGAGTATTACTACCAAGTATTTTTTGAATTTCATTATATTGATTATTATACCTGTATTATTAATAAGTTTCCTACTGAATATGGCGTATAAAAATATTTTTGTAAACCACTATTCGGAGATGGTCATGCAAACTATGGAACAGATGTCTATAAGAATACAGGACGAATTGAACAATATTTCCTTAAAAAGTGCTATGATAGGAAATGATTCAGAAATAATCAATCTAGTATCTAAGATGAATAAATCAGAAGCTGAGGGTTATCAGCGTTTAGACCTATCTAATCAAGTCAATTCTAAAATAAATTCACTGTTGAATTGCTCTGATGATATATATTCAGTCATTTTCTTTTATAAAGACGGTGGACATTACTATTTCAAAAGCCCTTTAATTCAAGACGATAAAACTTTGAGAAAAGAAGCTTGGTATAGGGAAACTATCGAGAACAAAGGTAGAATCATAATGCCAGAAAAAACAAAAGAACTAATCAGCACTGGGCTTAGCCAAAAACAATTATATTTTTCCATGAGTCCAGATATCTTAGGTGAACAGAATGAAGTTGAAGTGGTTTGCTTTGTTTTTATGCCCAAAAGTATAGATTCTATATATGCTAAGTATCAAAATCAAAGAATGGGGACAGGATTACTAATAAATAAAGATAATGATATCATTGTATCATCAGATAATAAAATCACAAAAGAAGATATTGAGAAATGTGGTCTCTTTGATAAAAATTATAAAAAGAGCAGTTATAATGATGTAGTGTTGAATAATAAGAAAAACATGATATATACTTATTTAACTAATAACGATAAATGGTTACTAGTCAATATAATTGATTATAATATGCTGACCAGTGAAATGAATCAGGTAATGATGTACTTTGTTTTAATCTATATAGTCATAATTATTCTATTCATTATTTTTGCAGCCTTTTTTATCAAAGACATAGTTACTCCAATTAAACAATTAATCAGTAAGATGAAAAGTGTTCAAAAGGGGAATTTTGATGAAAAGATTGTTGTAGAAGGTAGTTCGGAGATAGTTGAGATGGGTGAATCCTTCAATAATATGGTATCTGAGATAAATCAATTGATTATTGAAAGGGACCTCCAGGAAAAAGAAAAGAGCAAGGAAGAGATGAAAGCACTTCAGGCTCAGATTCAACCTCATTTCATATATAATACATTATCATCAATAAGACTCATGGCAATGGTGGCAAAAGTAGATGGTATAAAAAATATGACAGATGCCTTTATGAAGCTCCTTTCTGCCATATTTAAGCATAATGATTCCTTGATCAAGGTAAGAACGGAAATAGAATATCTTAATAATTATCTGTACATAATGAAAGTTCGATTTGATGAACTATTCACAGTTGAATATGACATCAGTGAAGAAATAGAATCTTTATATATGATTAAACTTACCCTACAACCTCTAATAGAAAATGCTATTCATCATGGAATCAGTAAAGTAGATAGAAAAGGTATAATAAAAGTTAGAGGTTATCTACAGGAAGAGTTCTTAATCTTTGAGATAGAAGATAATGGAGTAGGTATTGAAAAAGAAAGAATACATGACATAATCCATAGTCAAAAAAGTGAAGACAGAAAAAGTTTTAACCATATAGGTGTAAACAACGTGATGCGGAGAATAAAATTGAATCATGGGGAAGGCTATGGCATTACGATTGATAGTGAATATATGAAATACACAAAAGTTGCATTGATACTTCCAATAATACACGAAGGAGGAAAAAGTGATGTATAAAATTTTGCTTGTAGAGGATGAACCTATTTTCAGATTTGCTTTGAAAACCTTGATAGAATGGGAAAAGTACAACATTGATATGAGTTTGGAAGCAGCCAATGGAAAAAAAGCGTTGGATATTATTAGAGATAACATGGATATAGATGTCATCATAACAGACATTAATATGCCTGTTATGGATGGACTAAAACTCATAGAAGAAATAAATGAAATGTCTATAAATCCAGCAATCATAGTACTTAGTGCTTACGATGATTTCCATTTGGTTAGACAAGCTTTCAAGTACGGTGTAACTGATTATATACTCAAGAGGGAAATGGAACCTGAGCAAGTATTAGAATTAGTGCTGAATGTAATCAATAAGCATAATAAGGTTAAAAAAAGTCACAGCCAGGTCAAGAAAGACAAAAACAAGTTTCTTAAGAGCTTTTTATCTGACAGAGAAAATAATGATATAGAACAGGAGTTATATGATTATTCGATTAGGTTGGATAGCAGCAACTTGACTGTATTCTGTATTCTTGTTGACAACTTTAGGCAGATTGAAACTAGATATAAAGATAGTATCAAGGATTTTGAAAGAAGTGTGGTAAGGGCAATAGACCAAGTACTGAATAGACTAGAATTCGGAGAAGTACTTCCAATGTCCTCAGACGAATACATTATCATTCTATCAAATAAATCAAACAGCATGTCTAAGATAAATAATCAAATCAATGAAATTCTGGAAGGTATTAGGCATGTGCTTTTCAATGGAGTCAATATCAAGACTAGTATTGGAATAAGTGACATAAAAAGCGGATATGACCAGATACCATTTTCTTATACACAAGCAAAGAGAAATGCACAGTTAAGGTTCTTATTGGGAAAAGGAAAGAACATATTTCCAAAAGATTCTATATATGTAAAAGAAAGTAATAGACATAGTATTATTGGTGAAGAAAAAGAATTATTGAAAGCATTGGATAAGCTTAATAAAGAAGCTGCTTTTCAAGAATTAGAACGGATATATGGGATTATTAGTACATTCAGGATAAAGAAGATAAATGATATCCTTGCACCTTATATGGAATTGTTTTTCCTGATTTCCCAGTATATTAATGATATTGATACAGATTACAGCCTTCCTAATGAAAAGGTTGATTTTTATGAGCATATAAAAGCATATGAAACAGTTGATGAAGTAAATACATGGATAAAAAGTTTAGTAGAAGATATAATCAATTATCTACAAGAGGGTAGATATCTAGGAATAAGTTCATCCAGTAAAAAAGCAAAACAATTCATTGAAAACCACTATATGGAGAAGATTACATTCAAGAATGTATGTGAGCATGTTCACCTCAGTGAAGCATATTTCAGTAAAATATTCGCTAAAGACTTAAAGCTTACCTTTACAGAATATTTAACGAAAAAAAGAATAGAAGAAGCCAAGACATTATTATCAGATACAGATATGAAGATATATGAGATCTGTTATTCAGTAGGATATGCTAATGTTGAACACTTCAGCAGAACCTTCAAGAAAATAGTTGGTATGAGTCCAAAACAGTATAAAAAATCATAATTACATAATTAAGCACAAAAAAACATCAAGAAAAACAATAAATATCATGAAATCTATAAAAAGTTGTTAGCGTATAAAAAGATTTGTTGATAATTGCATAAAAGATATCATGAATAGCCTAGTATAAATCATTAAAAATGACCAATTAATATTGTAAGATATATATGAAATTACATATAGAGTAATTACTTATATAAACTCAAGGAGGGAATGAAAATGAAATCATTCAAAAGGCTAAGTGTTTTATTATGTATAACTTTATTGATAAGTATCATTGGGGTAGGATGCCAAAAAAAAGAAGATAACAATGGGGGTAAAGAAGTTTCTAATGATGTTCAAAAAGAAAACAACGAGGAAACCAATAAAAAACCTGTAACTCTGACTTTTGTACTATGGAATGAAGTTGGTTATGAATATCTTACAGGAATAAACAGCATTAGTGAGGCTTATAAAAAAGACCATCCTAATGTAACTATCAAAGTAGAGCAGATACAACCAACAGAATATGATAATACAATGAAAATAAGAAATTCAGCTAATCAATTACCAGATGTATTTTTGGTAAGAGCAAGTAACCTGTTAACCTATAAAGAGATAATGGTACCATTGAATGAGCTTGAAGCTACTAAAAGTAATAACGTAGCTCTTGATTATGCGTTAGATGGTAACGTTATAGGAATTCCACAAGGAGCATTCAATGAATTTGTTTACTATAGAAAAGACATTTTTGAAAAATATGACCTAGAAATTCCTAAAACTTGGGATGAATTCATAAGTACTGCCAATACAATCAAGGAGAAAGGTGAATATATTCCACTATTACTTGGTGGAAAGGATTCATGGACTACATACCCATTCAATGAATTTATGCCGCTATTACAAGCTAATGATGGGAAATATTGGAGTGATATGGCTTCAAAAGATGAACCATTCACCAAGGGTGAACCTTTCTATGAATCATACCTTAAGATAAAAGCACTTTATGATGCAAAAGTATGTGGAAACGACCCACTTGGATATGGTTGGGATCAACAAAAAGCTATGTTCCTAGCTGGTGAAGGAGCAATGTTAGCAGCTGGTCAATGGTTTGCTCAAGAATATGACACTATGGGTGGCAACAAAGATGAAGATCTTGGTATATTCGTTCTTCCTGTACGTGAATCAAAAGACGAACCATTAAATGTTATTACAACTGCTGAAGGTTTCATGGGTACTCCAAAGACAAGTAAGAACATTGAAGAAGCAAAAGAATTCATTAACTGGTTCTATATGAGTGATTACTATAAAGAATATGTGGATTACACACAACAATTATCTACTATGAAAGATGTAAGTGCAGACATACCTTTCTTCAACCAAGCTTTTGAAGGTGTTGATCTTGAATATGTAGTATATGATGCAGGAAATGAAGAATACAAGAAAATAGCTGACACCATAAGTTTTGATGTAAAAGGTATGGGTCAGGATATGTTGGCTGGAATAGATTTTGAAAAGATGATGAGTGACATGAACAAGAAGTGGAAAGATGCAAGAAATAAATAAGCTGCATATAACCTAGAGGGATTCTTTATTTTAATTATAATAACTAAGCTTTGAAAGAATTAATATCAACTTTCTTTCAAAGCTTTATTTGAAAAAACAATAATAGCTTTTTACCTTATATAGAGGGGATGGACAGTGTAATGTTAACTAATAGAAACAGACAAAAAAATATAATAATTGTAAGTTTCCTAGTTATTCCTACTATCCTATTGGCAGTGTTTGTCATATTTCCTTTGTTCAAACTTTTTCATCTGAGTTTTACGGATTGGGATGGTATGAGCAAGACAATTGGATATGTTGGAGTCAATAACTATGTAGATGTTGTTAAAGATAGTGATGTATGGGTTAGTTTAAGGAATAATGGTACTTATTTTGTGATTCATCTACTATTTATTCCTATTGAAATGTTTATTGCATTTCTATTAGATAAAAGAGTAAGATTCTCAAAAGGGTTCAAAGGAATAGTTTTCCTGCCATATATAATTAATGGTGTTGCAGTGGCATATATGTTTTCATTTCTTTACAGTTCTCAAGGGGGAGTTTTAAATTCAATCTTAGAATTATTTGGAGTCGCTCCTGTATCATGGATCAGTAATATGAAAACAGTCAATTTCTCACTGGCTGCGGTATCCATTTGGCGATTCTGTGGTATACACGTTATATTATTTTTAGCAGGTATTCAATCTATTCAGGGAGAGATGTTGGAGGCTGCTAAGGTTGATGGAGCTAATTCATTCCAATTGTTCACTAAGATAGTGATACCTAACATTAGAACAGTAATTGAGATTATACTATTCTTGAATGTAAGAGGTGCACTAATGATATTTGATATTCCGTTTGTAATGACAAGTGGGGGACCAGGAAAATCAAGTACAACTTTTACTCTGTATACAATACAGCAAGCATTCACTTACAGCCATTTCGGTAAAGCATCGGCTATGGCAGTTGTTTTACTGGTGATGATAGTTATATTGAGTGTTATACAGAAAAAGGTAATATCAGAGAAGAGGTGAATTGGATGAAAAGGAAAAATAAATATAAATTTAAAAGAAACTTAGTTGAAGTGTTGAAAATAATGTTTTTCTTAGGAATAACTATAGTTGTATTTCTTCCTATTATGGTTACTGTTTTTGCTTCTTTCAAAACTCAATTTCAGATTGGTTCAGAATTTCCTTTGAAACCTCCTACACAATTTTTCTTGGATAATTTCAAGTTTGTATTTGAGAAAGGGAATGTACTTACAGGACTTAAGAATTCACTTATCCTAGTAACTGTTTCAGTAGTGGTAAATGCAGTATTATCAACTATGATTGCTTATATATTAAGCCGTTTTGATTTTAAGCTCAAAAAAATGTACTTTTTAATATTTTTGATGGGTATGCTTGTACCAAGTTTCGTTACAGAGATAGCAAGGTTTGGAGTAATATCCAAAGTAGGCTTGTATAATACTCTGTTAGCACCAATAGTAATATATATTGGAACGGATTTGATGCAGATATACATCTATATGCAGTTCATGAATCAAATACCTATGAGTATTGATGAGAGTGCTATGATTGATGGAGCTTCATATTTCACCATATATAGGAAAGTCATATTTCCAATGGTTATTCCAGCAACTGCCACTTTGGGGATACTCAAGGCAGTTGAAGTAATGAATGATATGTATATTCCTTATTTGTATATGCCATCAGAAAGCAAACGTACATTGACAACCATGTTAATGAGTTTTGCAAGTCAGAGAAGCGGAGCATGGCCTCAATTAAGTGCCGCAGTAATAATAGTAATGATACCAACGGTTACTTTATATATTGTTTTCCAGAAATACATATTTGATGGTATTGTCGCTGGAGCAGTAAAAGAATAGGGAGTTAATATAAATCTATTTCAAGGAGGAGAAGGTATATGAAAAGAAAAAGAATAAGAGGAACAAAGGTATTGGTACTATCTTTTGTACTCATGTTTTTACAGGTTTTTGGAGTTTTTATGCCCGTATCAGCTAAAGAGGTTACCAATGGGGAAGAACAACAAGAACTCACTGCATCTGGGGTTGCAGATACCATGGATAGTAATATGACAACTATCAGTTCTAATCAAATGACTGTCATTATAGATAAGAATTTCCCAAGAGTGGAAAAATATCAAATGGCTTCAGGAGAAGTAATGTATGGTCAAGAGAGTTCGTTGGATAGCATCAAAATAAATGGAGTGAATTACAAACCTCAAGTTGATTTTTTGAAATTAAATGATAATCAAGCTGAATATACACTTAACATCACTGATATAGATGTGGTTATAACAATCAGGATGGAAGTAGTAGATAATAAACTACTTTTTGATGTTATTGGTATTTTGGAAAATGGAAATACCTTAGTAAAGAATATTGAAATACCTAATCACAGCTTATTAGCAGCACATAGCAATCAAGAAGGTGCAGCTTTTGCAGGGACACGCATGTATAATGCAGTAAGTGGCAGTGGTGACGTTTTTACATCTGTAGAGAACACTGTAGCTGTAGATAATCAACCGCTTAACTATATGTATGCAATTATTAATACTAACCAGTTAGCAGGAACTATATGGACTAATGCATTACCTGATTATAGCAGTGATAGAGATAATGAACGAATCAAGAAGCAGACTGTAGGAAAAACAGGTTATTACAGTACAGGAATCTGGAGTGCTTCTTGGTTATACAGACCAGACAAAATTGATGAAGTAGAGCCATTACCAAGTGTAAAAGTGATTATTACTGGTAATGCCAATGATGATGACTGTGTTGATTGGCAGGATGGAGCAGTTGTATTTCGTGAAATAATGAACAATCCAAAGTTCAGTGAAAAAGTACCAGATTTATTGATACACAGGATACCATTTAATTTTGCAAGTCAAGCAACCAATCCATTCCTAAAAACTCTAGACGAAACAAAAAGACTATATCTGGCTACTGATGGACTTGGACAGTTTGTAGAGCTTAAGGGCTATCAATCAGAAGGACATGATTCAGCACATCCAGATTATGCAGGACATATTGGTATTCGCCAAGGTGGAGCTTGTGATATGAATACATTGATTGATGAAGGACATAAGTATAATGGATTTTTCGGTGTTCATATTTCTGCAACAGGTGCTCACCCTGAGGCTTATGCATTTGACAATGAATTAGTTAACATAAATAAACCAGGTTGGGATTGGCTGGATCCATCATATGATTTTGATAAACCAACAATGAGAAGAGAAGCTACTACCAATAACAGATTGAATAGATTTAGAGCGTTGAAAGAAGAAGTGCCAAACCTTGACTTTATTTACGCTGATGCTTGGTTTGAGAATGGATGGAATGGAAGAAGGCTAGCTAGAGAGATTAATTCACTAGGATGGGCTATGACTACCGAATTTCCTAATACATTAGAAGAAGATTCTATCTGGTATCATTGGGCTGTAGATTATAATTACGGCGGACAGGATATGAAAGGCTTCAACAGTAAAATAGCCAGATTCATACGTAATCACCAAAAAGATACGTGGATTGCACGTAATGAGCTTCTTGGTGGATCAGAAGTAACTGACTACGAAGGATGGCAGGGAAGCAAGAATTTTGACAATGCTATAAAAGTTGTATTCGAGGTTAATATGCCAACGAAATATCTACAGCATTTTCCTATAATAGAATGGGAATCAGATACTATCAATTTTACAGACAATGTAAGTGTAAGTAATAAGACAGGATCAAAAATCATTACAAAAGACGGTATCAAGGTTCTTGAAGGAAGTAAATATCTATTACCATGGGACCCATCTACAGAAGAAAAATTATATCACTATAATAAAAATGGTGGTACCAGTACATGGAAACTGCCTTTAAGCTATGAAGGGCTTGATACAGTCAAGTTATACAAACTGACTGACCAAGGTAGAGAATTCATTGAGGATATTCAAGTTATTCAGGGACAAATAACTATTAATGCAAATCCAGCTACACCATATGTAGTGTATAAGCAAGATGCACAAGTACATGAAGCTGTTGATTTTGGGCAAGGAACACTTATTAAAGACCCTGGATTCAATAATGGTAATTTAGATGATTATACAGTAACTGGAGAAGGAGTGTCAGTGAAACGTAATGATTCCTCACAATATGAATTAGTAATTGAAAATGGTAGTGGTGCAACTATAAGCCAAGAAATTACTGGTTTATCAGAGGGAACATATGCGGCTTCAGTATATGTAGAAGTAAAAGGCAATAGACGTGCATCTATTTGTGTGATGACCAGTGATGGAAATGATGTTTCCAACTACACAGATAATTCCATAGCTAATAACTATATCTTGGCTGATTCAAAGAACAATACCAAAATGCAGAGAATGAGAGTATTGTTTGACGTTCCATCAGGTAGTGACTCAGCTACTATATATCTAAAAACAGAAGCAGGTACAGCTACAGTCATATTTGATGATTTACGTGTTGTTAAGACAAAAAGAGTTGCTAAAGGAGAAGATGTGTATTTTGCAGAGGATTTTGAGAATATAGTTCAAGGGATATATCCATTTGTTAAAGGTTCTGCTGGTGGCGTCAATGACCCAAGAACCCATCTATCTGAACTTCATGCTCCATATACTCAAAAAGGCTGGAACCAAAAAGAGATAGATGATGTAATTAACGGTAACTGGTCACTGAAAGCACACAAGGAATCAGCAGGACTTGTTTATCAGACTATACCTCAAAATCTAAGATTTGCTGAAGGTCAATGTTATGAAGTGACTTTTGTATATGAAACTAATGCTGATGGTGCTTACGAATTTGTTATTGGAGACGGGGAGACACAAATATATACTAAGCCTATAAAATTTGCTGATGAACCTACACAATTTACAAAATCATTCCAAGCATCTAATTCAGGAGATAGCTTTATAGGTATAAAATGTGTTAATGGAAATTCAAGTGATTTTGTCCTTGATGATCTTGTTATAAAAGAAATTGAATATCTGCCATCTGAGCCAACTGAGATAACTCCAGTGGACTTAAGTAAAGTATCACAATCCAATATGACTGCCACAGCAACAAGTCAAGAGACTTGGGACCCTGCCTCAAATGCTATTGATGGGGACAAAGGAACTCTATGGCATACAAAATGGGATTTATCAGATTCACTACCTCAATCAATTACACTAAACCTTAACGATACTTATAGGATTAATAAGGTAGAGATGCAACCAAGGACTAGTCAATATAACGGAATAATATCCAAGTACAGACTTTATGTATCTAATGATGGAATTGATTATAGAAAAATAGGAGAAGGAAATTGGGAT
This sequence comes from Vallitalea guaymasensis, assembly GCF_018141425.1. Taxonomy (NCBI): domain Bacteria; kingdom Bacillati; phylum Bacillota; class Clostridia; order Lachnospirales; family Vallitaleaceae; genus Vallitalea; species Vallitalea guaymasensis. Next base: position 1,674,572 of record NZ_CP058561.1, on the reverse strand, counting down.
GTTAATTATGATGCAAAAACAATTAATTTCAATGAAACAGAAGCTAAGTATGTAAAACTTGAAGCCATTGAAGGTTATGGTGGATGGGCAAGTGTTGCTGAACTATATGTATACAGGAATGAAGTTTCCATAGTAGAAACTGCACCTATAGAAGTAGCAACTAGAGTAGGCTATGCACCAACACTTCCAGTGGAATTACCTACTAGATTAAGTGATGATTCTATCATGGATTTACCTATAGCATGGGACGGTATTGATAGAGATAACTATATGAAGGAAGGAACTTTCATTGTAGAAGGTCATGTCAATGGAAGTGAAATCATAGTTACTGCTACAATAACAGTAAAATAATATATCAATTATATTAAAATAAGAGCAGGGGGCTAGCCCCCTGCGATTTTTAAAAGAGTTCATTCAATCTTTCTAAAACATTACCTCCACCATTAAGTGAAATGCTGCCAACTCTTTCACATATTTTTTCAATATGCTCCAGTTCCTTGAGTTTGTAGAGAGTCTTATTCTCATCCATCAGTTTTGCAGTGTTCAATAAGCTTCTTGTGGATGCTATTTCCTCTCTTCTTGTTATAACATTGGCTTGAGCTTTTTTCTCAGCTATTAGAACAGTATTAAGTATATCTTTTATTTCACCTGGCAGAATTACATCTTTTATGCCTGCATATATGAATTCAATACCCATTTCGGATTCTTTTTCTTTTAATCTTGAAAGTACATAATCAGCAACTTCTTGTTTCATTTTCAATAGGTCATCCAGTTTTATTGCGCCTAAATACTCACGTAATATAAGCTGTATCAATATATATATTTGATTTACATAATGTTTTATATCAAGAGTGACTTTTAGAACATCTGTAACCTTGTATTGACAGAAGAAGTTTAGTCTAAGAGTCACTTTATCAGCTGTCATGATTTCTTGTCCAGTCATATCTAATTGTGATTGTCTCATATCTATTTTATCTGCCGTAACATCAACATATTTCGTCCAATAAAAATATCTTCCAGCATCAAGAATCTTGACGAAATTATTGTTATAGAAAAGTACGGCTTTTTCATATGGTTGTACATGTATCTCAACATATTTGTCTCTTAGTCTAGGATGAAAGATATTCTTACTATTGAAGATGTTTTTTTCTATGTATTCATCTATTTCAGGTTTAGTCATATCTATTATCTTGAAATCATTTTTCTTATGTATATTCCAAAAGGCATATTTACCTGTTTCATATATGTCTGATAATTTTCCATCTATGTAATGTAAAACTAATTGGTTGTCTTTAACATCTATAATATCTAGTTCACTTAATAACTTATCATCATCTGCTAATATATCTAGATCGAACTTTACGTTAAAACGTTGTTTAGTTACATCTAAAATAACAACTTTATATGTTAGAAAGGATAGAAATGAATATTTTCCTGGTTCAAGGGATTTGATATAATCTCCATTCTGGAATAAAAGTCCTCTTTCAGTTTTTTTGATATAATATTTCATCTTAAAATCTCCTTTCAGATATTTCTTGGTTAATAAGTCCGATTCCTGCAAATCAAGTGCGGGATTACTGTTAAGTAAAGACTATAGTATATCGGGGATATAATGAGGTACATGATGTTAGACTAAGATGAATTTCATTATACCTTGGATATATTCTAATCCAAACGGTATCCCAGTGATCTCAAAGCACTTGATTTGTTGCAATTGAAAACCGTTATAAATAATCTCAATAATCAAGATTCTTATATTAGTTCTCTTGTGCAGGGGAATCAGATTAAATAGGTAATATATTTGGGCAACTAAAAAGGTTGCATAATCTTGGGGATTTGAACCCCGAACATTTTTGATGTTCTGACCATTTAGTGCTCTAACTTGAGCATAATTGAGGTACTTAACCTCTTTTATCCGTATTACTTCGGCATACCTTAAGAGAACTCTTAGGCACCGCAAGACATTAAAAGTCTTAGCATAGAAGAAAATACAATTTATAATTAAGGAAGAAGACTTCCAATAATTAACCTTTTACTACACCAATAGTTTTAAGCTTTTTAATTGGTTCTATCAAATCAAGTTCATTATTAATTACAGTATCTATATCTTTATAAGCGAACTTTGATTCTTCAGGTATATCTTTCTTGGATCTTTTACCAATTATTACTTCGCTTGCTTTCAAGTCGTTGATTACTTCGTCAACGCCAAAAGTTTCCATTGCTTTCTTTCTGGACATCAATCGTCCAGCACCATGAGAACAAGAATGAAAGCTTTCAGGATTACCTTTGCCTTTTACAATATAACTATATGAGCCCATTGCACCTGGAATAATGCCAAGTTCATCTTCTCTTGCACGTATGGCACCTTTTCTATGTACCCATACATTCCTACCATAATGATGTTCAATGGCAGCATAGTTATGATGACAGTTAATCAAATCAGTATAATCAGTATTGAAATCACAATGTTTCTTAACCCATTTGTTTACTATATTAATGACATTATCAAGCATCTGACTTCTGTTTTCACTAGCAAAACCTAAAGCTAGATTCATCCAATTGATATAATCTTGACCTTCTTTGGTATTTACAGGCAGAAATGCTAATCTATATTCATCAGGTACAGAAGAGAACCATCTAGTGTTCAATTCTCTTGCTAACTTATGGTAATAATTACATATCTTATAACCAAAATGACGACTGCCAGAATGAAGCATTATACATACCAATCCTTGTTCATCCTCTTGTAGTTCAATAAAATGATTACCACCACCAAGAGTACCTATTTGATAATATCCAGCTTCAATCTCTGGAATCAGCTCTTTTGCATCTTGATATATATCAAGGTTCTTAATAGCATCATCTAATGTCTTACATTCTTGTCTACTGTTATGATGGGAAAAACCAACAGGTATATTTCTAAGAATATCACCGATGATACCTTGAAGTAATGTACCATTAGGTGTTTTGGTATCTTTTAATAATCTTACAGGGATATTAGTTTGTATAAAAGCCATACCGCAACCAATATCAACTCCCACAGCATTAGGTATTATCACATTATCAGCGGCTATTACTCCACCTATGGGCATTCCTTTTCCAGTATGCGTATCAGGCATTAGGCAAACCCATTTATGTAAAAAAGGCAGATTAGATAAATTCGTAGCTTGTGCCAAACATTCATCTTCAATTTTGCTTCTATCTTCAACCCATATTTTTATAGGTATTCTATTTTTTTCTTTCTCATAAATTACAAACATTTTTTTCACGTCCTTATCAATTATGTATATCTCATCCTCATGAACCATATGTTACCACCCAGCTGAGTATTTATCATTAAAAAAAAGTTGCGAACTTAAAATTGACATGACTTTTCTGTAATGATACTATTTTATAGGACAGAAGTTTATTACTATGCAGATAGTGATTTCATAAGAATGAAGGTGATATATATGGCTGGGTTCAACGAGTTAATAAAGAATTATGAAAAGATAAGAGATTATCTAAGGGATTTTCACATTTATGGTTATAAATGTCGTAATGACTTTGGTTCAAGAAGTGGCAGAAGTTATGATAATGAGAGAAGAAGGATAGAAAATTATTTATCAGGTTATATTGGACATGATAATTCAGTTAGAGGTAAAAAATTATTTATAACAGCTGATACAGTTGACCTAGAAGAAAACCCTCTTTTTATAACTTGGATGACAAAGACATTTACTAAGAATGATATAATGTTGCATTTTATTATATTGGATATTTTAAGTATAGATGAAGGTTTGACATTAAATGAAATTACGGATATTATAGTTAACGATTATTTAAGTATATTTGAAGATATCAAGATACCCGATAATATGACTATTAGAAATAAGCTGAAAGAGCTTACAGGAATAGGGTTTTTACATAGTATTAAAAAAGGCAGGACATTACAATACCATATTAATAGACAAGGAATTGATTCATTATCAAAAGATACTATTGATAAACTACTTCACATCTGTGGTTATTATCAAAATGTATTTCCAGTTGGAGTTCTAGGGAATTTTATTCGTCAGAGAGTAGATAATTCTATTGTAAACAAACCTCTATTTTCATTTCGTCATATTTATTTAGCTCATACACTAGATGATGAAATTTTACTTAATATCCTAATGGCTATTAGAGAACATAGAAATATTGAGTTCGTAAGTACCTATAGAAGAAATAGCAATATAAAGGTAAAGGTCCTACCGTTAAAAATATTAGATAATGTCAGTAGCGGTAGAAGGTATCTAGCTGCTTATAACAATAAATATAAGCGTTATGGAACATACAGAATCGATAATATAAAAGAAGTAGTAATTGAAGATATAGATGATAGCTATGATTCACATGTAGAAAATCTATCTGAGCGTTCAGAAAAAAGCTGGGGTGTTACTATATTCAATGGGAAAAAACTTGAAAAATTAGAGGTAACATTGATTATAGCTGATGATGAAGGATACATATTAAAAAGACTTCATAGAGAAGGTAGACATGGTACTATCGAGAAGATAAGTGAAAATACATATCTCTATTCAATTGAAGTCAACGATGTCAATGAAATGGTGCCTTGGCTAAGAACATTAATAGGAAGAATGATATCTTTTAGATGTTCTAATGAAATTGTAGAAAAAAGATTCTTAAGAGATATTGATGCCATGTATGAAATGTATGGGGGTTAGGGAATGAGTCTGTTTAGTGAAGTATACGGAAAATATTATAGATTGATAAGTGAAATATTGAATAAAGCTCAGGATAAAACCGTTTCAGTGGAGTATATTTACGATTTGATAAGGAACCAAGGTTTTGGAGATACTTTACTGACTCTAGCTCCTAGAATTATAAACGATGATGAAGATAGTTATAACTTGTTAAGCAAGAATGAAGAGGGTTACCAATCTATACTAGATAAGGAACCATCAGTTTTATTGACAACACTGGAGTTAAGATGGATAAAAACTTTATTGATGGATAAGAGAATACAGTTGTTTTTAGATGAAGAAGAATTAGATGTATTAAAGGAACAATTAGCAGATGTAGAAGAATTGTTTGACCAAGATACAATAATCTACATAGGTCAAGCAAAAGATGGAGACCCTTATGATAATATTGATTACATTAATAATTTTAGAAAGTTATTATATGCAGTTAATAATAAGAAATGTCTTAACATAACTTACTTGAATGCAGAAGGTGTAAGAAGAAGTGCAAGTTACGCAGGATACAGAATAGAATACTCACCAAAAGATGATAAATTTCGTCTGAACGCAGTTTTAATCAATAGAGGCAAGATAGTATATCATAGCAAGATCAATGTGGCAAGGATAGTAAAAGCAGAGATTATCGAACCAGCCAAGTATCCATCGGGTATATCTGAGTACATATCCAATCACAAAATGCCAGAACCAATAGAAATCATTTTAAACAATGAAAGAAATGGCTTTGAACGAGTATTCGTCCATCTTTCCAACTATGAAAGAAATTCAGAATATGACGAAGAAACAAATACATGCAGAGTTAAAATATATTATTATGACTTTGACGAATCAGAATTATTAATACAACTGTTATCATACGGACCAATCCTAAAAGTGGTAGGACCAGAAGGATTTAAACAGAAAGTAGTAGATAGGATTAATAGGCAGAAAAGATTATTTAATTAAATTATATTTAAAAATAGAAAAGTAGTTTTTCATATTATAAAAACTACTTTTCTATAGTATCAGTATCATCATTTAACTTCAAATTTCTTTTGGTATGAACTATAGCTAATATTTCAACATTATTATTTGAAACTATTTGATATATCATACGATAAGAATATACATATATTTCTCTGATTAAAGGATTATTAAATTCATTTACTTCTTTCCCAATAGATGGAAAATTGTTCAGATTATCTGACTTATAAATGATATCATTAATTACTTTTTTAGCATAAAATTCTGAGTTGGTAGAAATATAATTATAAATCTGTCGCAAGTCAAGTTTAGCTGAATTGGACCATTTTACCATGTTTCTATTTCCTCTCTAAGTTCGTCATTTGTTATAAAATTGCCATTTTTAATATCTTCTTGCCCTTTTTTTACTTTATCTAATACATATAATTTATACATGATATCATCTATAGATACATCATCTGGGAGTTTTGTAATAATATTTATAACTTCTTTTTTTATGGTATTCATATTTTCACCTCCATTATGATTATTTTTATTATACACTAATTTTAATAATTTTACTATTCATAAAATGTAGTAGTTATTAAGGTAAATTAATTATTAATATAATATATAAGGTCAAAAATGTCGAGTATTACTATATATTTAATGATATAATAAATTTACTTCCGGAAGAATTAATATAGAGGAGATAAAAATATGGATTATTCTTTTTTTATATGGTCAATAGCAACATACATTGAAGCAAGACTCAAAGAGGAGATAGATTACTCTCGTCTAGAGAGGACTATAGGGTTTTCATACCGTCATATAAGAGAAACGTTCAAAGAATGTACAAATATATCCTTATCCAGGTATATTCTTACGAGACGAATTGCTAACGCAGCATTTGAAATCATTCATACCAACAAAAGCCTTCTAGATATATCTGGTGAATATACTTTCAATAATTATGATACTTTTACCAGAGCCTTCAAAAGATATACTAAAAAAACTCCATCTGAATTCAGAACAAAAGGCTGTAAGGTAGGAAGATACAGATTTCTCATGGGTATGTTTGCTCCTGTCATATTAGAAGAGAATGAAGATATACTTTTATCGAATTCAATTCTGGAGGTTGAAAATATAATGAAGAATCGTGAAAAGACTGACAATAGTTGTATATTATTTGGGGTTCCAAAGGTAGCCTATTCATTCGAAGAATGCACACCTTTTCCTACAGCATTAAAAGCATGTCTTAACTATATGGGGCAAGAAATAGACTATTATTATATAATGGCTACATCGGGAGCGGCATTTCGATTAAGATGGAATATCAATTGTTGGGATGGCGGAAATGTAGACATCATGAATATATATCAAGATAAATATGAAGCTTTCAAAAGAGCATTTAAGGCAGCTGGCAGAACCTATAAAATACTTAAAAGAGAAAAAGCAAGTAAAGAAGACTTTATTGAATTTATAAAATCTGAAATAGATGAGGGTAGACCTGTTATCGCCCTAGGTATCATAGGACCACCAGAAGCTTGTCTTATAACAGGCTACCAAAACAACGGTGAAACATTACTAGGATGGAACTGTTTCCAAGAAAACAGGGAATTCAGAAAAGATATAAAGATTCACGAATCAGGATATTTCATATGTAATACTTGGTGGGAAAATCCAGCCACAATAGCAGTCATGGCTGTTGGTGAAGAACAAAACCAACCAATGGATGCAAAAGATATAATAGAAGATGCTATCAAAATAATGACCACAGAAAAGATATGCTATGATAGTACTGACAGCAATATAAAAATTGAGTATGCAGGAGGTCAATCTGCTTACGATGCATGGGCTAATGCTATATCAGACGAAAAAGAATTTCCTAAGGATGCTATATTACCATTATTGTTTGAACGTATAATGTGTCAAGGTGATGCACAAGTAATGGTTGGTGAAGGAAGATCATATGCGGCTTGTTATATAAGCTGGGTGGGCAACAACAATGAAATTATAGCTGATGAATGCCAACAGGCAGCAAAACTGTTTAAAGAAGAAGCACAATGCGCCTTCAAAATGAACGAAGTCAAAGGCGGCTTCATGCAAGACGAACAAGCAACAAGAACATTCGCCAAGCCAGACGTAAGAAAACAAATAGTACCTTTAATTAATAAAGCTAAAGAATACGATGCAAAAGCTTGTACAATATTAAAACAGATATTAACTAAAATCAAGTAAAATATTATGTCAACTAAAAAATCCTAATTTATCACTTATCATGCGGTAAATTAGGATTTTTTTACATAGCCAAGAGTAATTCCATATAGAAGAAAAAGTGTTTTGTGATAACATTGAAGATTACTTATTAGTAAAATAGTATGTGTATATGTGGAGTAATGAGGCATGGACGCCGAATCCAGCAATTTGCTCAGGACGAGCAATTTGCTGGCGTAACATATACACATACTATTTTGCGAAAACCAAGTCCGAACAAAACATTTTTTCTGACTTATCTGCAATATATTATTACCGCAGTTTTCTTTGATTTTCTTTCAATTTACATATATAATAAGTGGTGGTTTATCCTAAACAAGGAGGAATTAAATACATATGAATATATTAAAATTCGAAGGAGTATCCAAAGAAGATAAAAATACAACATTGATTGATGATATATATTTTACATTAGATAAAGGACAAAGCATCGCTATTAAATGTACAGAAGAAATAGCATTGACTATTATGGATATGATTCTAGGAAATATGATTCCATCAAAAGGTAGTATTTTATTAGAAGATATGACACCAAAAGAATATATAAAAACCAATAAACAAAATATAGCAGTAATATATAAAGAAGAAGGATTCTATGAAAGACTGAATATCATAGATTATCTAAAGTTTTTTCATGGATTATATGATTCTGATACTGATTTAGAGGATGTAATGGCTAGATTTGCTTTGTTGGACATTGCTAAAAACAAAATAGGTTCTCTTACTTACTCTGAAAAAAAACGAGTAAGTTTTGCAAGAGCTTTTATTAGTATGCCCAATATATTATTGATTCAAGAACCTACCCTTAATCTTGACCGACAGAGTAATCGTATCATTAGAGAAAATATAATCCATATGAAATCATTAGGAATAACCATATTAGCTTTTTCTATAGCTCTGGAAGATACCATTCTATTAGATGGAGATTCTTATACATTGAATGAGAATGGATTGAAACCTATAGAAAGCGAAATTGACAATGGAAAAGATAATCAAAAAGAAGTACCAGATGAAATACAAAAAGAAACAGAAAGCAAAGAAACAAACGAAATAGAATTACCTAATATAAAAATAGATAAAATACCAACTAAGATAGATGATAAGATAATATTATTTAATCCTATGGAGATTAATTATATAGAAACTCTTGATGGATGTTGTTATATAAATGTAGGAACAGAAAAATTTCAATGTTCATTGACACTTAGCAATTTGGAAGAAAGATTAAAACATATAGGATTTTTTAGATGTCATAGATCATACTTGGTTAATCTTCAGAGAGTAAGAGAAGTCATCACGTGGACAAGAAATAGTTACAGTCTCATATTGGATGATAAGAATAAAAGTTCCATACCATTGTCAAAAGGAAGAATGGAAGAATTGAAGCAGATACTTAATCTATAATTAGATCCATTCAGAGAATTATATACTCCACTCAGCCTTTAACATTGAAATTTTAACCTGAAAAATGCATATTTCAGCAATAATATTACTCCTTTCACAGCATATTTATAGTGCTAAGCCCAGTAATCTGGCATAATGTGCTTAGTTACAGAAAGGAGCAATATTGATGGAAAAAATTATAGAAATGAATAACATTGAGAAACATTTTAAACAAAACAGGGTATTAAAAGGAATTAATTTTTCGGTAGAACAAGGTGAAATTTTTGGATTTCTTGGTCCAAGTGGAGCAGGAAAAACTACTACTATAAAAATATTAACAGCTCAGCTGATACCATCTAGTGGAGAAGTAAGATTGTTTGGTAATAATATCAAATCAATAAAAAACAATATATTTCAACAAATAGGTATCCTGTCAGATAACAGTGGAGTATATGAAAGACTTTCAGTACAAGATAACCTTAAGATATTTGCAGATTTATATAATGTAGATAAAAAACAAGTTGACATAATATTGGAGAGAGTTGACTTGTTAAAAGATAAAAAGAAAGTAGTGAAAAAGTTATCCAGAGGGATGAAACAAAGACTTATGCTGGCAAGAACATTCATACATAAACCAAAACTACTTTTTTTAGATGAGCCAACATCAGCACTTGACCCAGGAACTGCTAATGAGATACATAAATTACTTCTTGAACTGAATAAAGAGGGGACAACAATATTCTTGACAACCCATAGAATGGAAGAAGCAGATAAATTATGTAATCGTGTAGCCTTTTTGAATAATGGAGAGATAGTTGAGGTAGGTAATCCAGAAAAATTGAAATTACGATATGCCAAGGAATCTATAGAAGTGTTATTAAAAGGTAATAGTGAAAAAGTTACTGTTAGAAAAGATACAGATGGATTAGATAAGATAAGAAGATGGATGTCAGAAGATAGATTGCTGACTATTCATTCAAATGAACCTAATCTAGAAGAGATATTTTTAAGTTTGACAGGGAGGGAATTATAATGGGATTTTCCATGAAAAGAATTAATACATTAGTTTTAAAAGAAATAAAAGATTTGCTTAGGAATGTAAATGTATTTGTAGTTAGTCTGATACCTTTGGTAGGTGCAATATTTTTTAGCATGATGGGACCGAAAGAAGAGGTTAGGATGCAAGTATTATTAATAATATTCATCATGAATTCTGCATTGATTACACCAATGACAATGGCAATGCTAATAGCTGAAGAAAAAGAGAAGAATACCTTAAGAACCCTTATGCTTTCAACAGTATCACCAGTAGAATTTCTAGTTGGAAAAGCAATTGTTACTTGGCTCCTTGTAGGTATTACTAATATAGGTATATTCCTTATTATTCAAGCACCTAATAAATTTTTACCAATGTATATTGTAATAGCCTTTTTAATATCAACTATCATGATATTGATAGGTGCAATAATTGGAATTCTTTCCAAAAATGTTATGTCATCAGGAACCAATAGTATGCCGGTTATCCTATTATTCTATTTTATTCCTACTCTAGGTGTAGCCAATAAGACATTATTACATATAGCAAAACTATTACCTACATATCATTCTCAATCATTGATGGACAAGATGTTAAATAACGAAAACATATTTTCTGTAGGTCAACAGAATATCTTAGTGCTATTAGTTTGGATTATAATATCTTTTGCAGGTTTCATCATGATATATAAACGAAAAAGGATTGATGGGTAGGTATAATTAAAAAACATTATGAAGATAATAGAGTTAGAAAAAGTATATTTTGTGGAGATGAGACTATGAAATTAGTAGCAGGTGACATGATTTGGACTAATCTAACTAAAGTACCTAATAAATACCCATATCTAAGTGAAAATATTGAATGTGATGCTCTTATAATCGGTGGTGGAGTAACAGCAGCAATTATTGCTTACTATCTGACTAAAGAAGGTATAAATACGGTTTTAGTGGATAAGAACATCATAGGTTATGGAAGTACAAGAGCATCAACAGCCATATTACAATATGAAGTTGATACTGACCTATGGGGATTATCACATATGATTGGTGAAAAACAGGCTGTAGAATGTTTTAAACTCAGTGAAAAAGCAGTTTTTGATATAAGAGATATTGTTAGCACATTAGAAGATAATTGTGACTTCCAGTTGAAGGAATGCTTATATTATACATCCAATGCCTCACATATTGCCCCATTAAAACAAGAATTTGATATTAGAAAGAAATACGGATTTGACGTTGAGTTTTTAGACAAGAATAGTGCAAAAGATATGTTTTCTTTTTCCCTTGAAGCAGGAGTATATTCAAAATCAGGAGGGGCATTGATTAATCCATACAAATTTACTAATGCACTAATAAAAGAAGCAGTAAAAAATGGACTTACTATATATGAGAACACAGAAATCAATAAGATAAATTGCCAAGATGACCATGTATTATTAGGGACTCCAAACGATTTTAGCATAAGAGCAAAGAAAGTCATTATGGCAGCAGGATATGAAAGCAAGAAGTATATAAAAGAAGATGTAGTAAGTTTGACAAGAACATTCAACCTTGTTACAAAACCAATAAAAGAATTTCATGGGTGGCATAATACCTGCATATTCAGAGATGATAATGATCCTTATATATATCTGAGGACTACAGCTGATAATAGAATCATAATAGGCGGAGAAGATGAAAAAGTAGGTAAAGAGAGTAGTAAGATGTCAAACCTAACTAATGAAGATACGGTTTCTATTAAGAAATATGATATCCTCCTAGAAAAACTCAAAGCATTTTTCCCAGATATAAAAGATATTGAGGTTGAATATAAATTCAGTGGTCTATTTGGTGTAACTAAAGATGGTTTGCCATATATAGGAGAATATCCTCAGATGCCTAATACCTATTTTGCTTTAGCATATGGTTCTAATGGTATTGTCAACGGTATTCTTTGTGGACAGTTGATAAAAGATTTATACCTTAACAATAAAAGACCAGAATTAGATTTATTCAAATTTGGAAGGTAATAAAATATAATTATTTGAAATAATTTCTAATATATATTAGAAGCTAAATGGTCATTATAATATTATCGAGTATATAATGGTTGAGCTAAGAATTGAATATGCTTTATATAGGTATATTCAATTCAACTGAAGATAGTATATAGGTACAAGCTTATATACTGTCGGAAGGAAGGTTTTATGTGGTTAACAATAGTTTTATTATAGTCGAATTTATTTGATTGTAATGAGGCTAGGTATAATCATATAGTGCCGAGCAATAATCATATATAGTGCTTATATTGGTTATATATAGCCGAGAGGTTATATATTGCTGGTATAGTATTATATATGGTTGAACGAACCATCAACTTGGGTAATGAACTGTTGGATTATGGTCCCATATCATAGTCTGGCAAGCAGTTATCTTAGCTGGTGCAAGGTAAATCATTATATACTCGATTCATTATTGCTTCTAACACTAAAAACATAATTGATTAGATTATCATATTTTTGGCGAGAATATAGGAAACAAGCTAATAGAAGGTGAAATAAATGTTTCTTATATACGATAAAAAGACCAGAGAAGCTGTAAGATGTCATGGCCCTAATAGTGGTTTTATAGATAATGATGATAGAGAGCTTAAGAAGGACTTGCATCTTAGAAGTAACGAAGAGTATATAAAATTGAATAAGACATGTATAGATGAGATAAGGAGCAAAGCCTTTGATAATCTATAGTTCTAATCCCTTTTGTTTCTTAATATATTATAAGGACAAGGGGGATTTTTATGTTTATATTAAATATTATTAGTGGTGAACTGATAAATAAGATGTATGGAGAAATCAATGTCATATATGATGCGATCAAATTCATATACAGTTCATTTTTTGTTATAATAAGTCTACTGGTTGCTCTTTTTTCTATTATCTCTTATACTACCATAAAAAAATATTTGCGTAATTTTATAGAAAAAGAGCGGACTAAACTAATGTCAAATATGCTGGAAGACATAGCTGATACCAAACAGGTAATAGGAAAAGAATATCTTGGTGACCATAAATTCATAGATGGTGTTTACATATTTCCAGTTCTAAGTCATAAAATCAGTTTTACACCTAATCTCATCAACAAAATAATACTGACCCCTCTTGAAGGAGACAAGGTTCTAGAATATAAATCATGGGTAAAAAAAGGACAGCTATATATAAAATTTGATAATTTTGATGCCGATAAAGACAAAGGAGTAAATTGGGTGATATTATATAATGATTATTATAAATAAAAAAGTATGGCATTTTAGAATGCCATACGGTCCCAACCTTTATTTTTACCATCCAATGGTGGTAAGCCTAGAATTTCCCTACCAGTATTAACGTAATATATATAATTTTCAAGGGGAGTACCGTTAGGTATACGATGATCTAAACCAAATACCACTCCTCCTTGCTGCATAAGTGGCTGCATTTTGTATTCTAATTCTTTTCTGATAGCTTCTTTGCTTTGTCTTAATACATGTTTGTCAATACCGCCTTTGAAGGCAAGTCTGTTGCCATATTTTTTCCTCAACTGAACAATATCCATACCTGCGGCAGGTTCAGCTGGATACATTACAGTAACACCACAATCCAGAAAAGCGTCAATAACAGCTTCCATATTACCATCGCTGTCTTGGCTGAAGATTCTAGTCCCTTTATTAGATAGCATATCCCAGATTTTTCTATAATAAGGTTTAATGAATTCTGTGATGATATTAGGTCCAATTAGTGAGCCTGATTTTCCCGCCATATCTTCGTGTATAGATAGATTATCAATGGTTACATGTTCGCTCACTCTATCCAATACTTGATAAGAAGTGTTACAAATAGTATCAAGAATATCTTTCATAAGTTCCGGCTGAGTGTAATAGCCTACACATAGTTCTTCTTCGCCCATGAGTTCTCTAGCTTCGTCAAATCCGCCAGGTATTTCAGCTCTTATTAGAATTCCTTGTTTCTGAGCCTTTTTAGCCGCTTCTACAGCATTCCAGTCTATTCTATCTTCACTGAATTCATACATAGGCTTTATTTTTAACCAGCTATCCATGTCTTTTACAGGGTAGTCAAGTGGCAATGGAATAGTAGCTTTGCCTTTACACAACTTGGTTGTTCTGCCCAAGGTATCTGTTTGGATAATATGTTCGCTGGTTTCTTCTATAATCTTAGGAGTCAAATTACTTATACGAAAAGTATTACCACCACAACTAATTTTTGGTACATAATCCCAATCAAAACCAATCATATCAATTTGATCTTGAGTTGCTCCTTGTTTATGCCATTCATCTTCCAATCCTATCAGAGGACCAAACAGTTCTACAAACATTTGACGTTTTACATCCCCAAAAGTCAATAATTCAATATATTCTTCTCTTGTCCATCTCATAAAAAAAGCCTCCACATATACTAGATATTTATGTTCCATATTTGCTTATAGTATATTAGAAAAACCTTAAGATATCCATAGATAAAACAATTGCAGCATGGATTATTGTAATATAAATTCTGGGATTATTTTAAGAGTCCTTGTCTATATTGTGAGGGACTGCAACCTTCATATTGTTTGAAAACACGAGTGAAATAAAACTCATCATTAAAACCTGTTTGTACAGCAATAGTCTTTACATGTAAACTTGTAGTAACCAGCAGGTCTTTACTATGTTCAATTCTGACTTGATTAATATACTCTACAGGTGTTTTGTTGGTAATACTTTTGAACATCTTAGTAAAATGACCACGACTAAGTTTTATCATAGAGCATAACTGGGATATACTGATTGATTCTGTGTAGTGTTCATTAATATAATTAAGGGCTTTTTCAACCCTTGATATGTTTGCATAATTTTTGGGAGGATTATTAAGGTCATACAGTGCTTCATAAACAAATTCTTGAAATAGAATCTTGAGTTTCCACTTATAACTTTCGCGTTTTTCTATAAAGGTTTTATATAATGATTCAAGTGCTTGCTGGGCTTTCAGAGAATGTTGTAGTTGGCTTACAGGTTCCAGTGGCAATCTATAAGATTCTGTATCCATTGTCCAATTACCATCATTATAATTAGTAAGAGCAAAAGAAAAATGCACAGCCAAAAAGTGCATTGGAGGGTCTAGACATGTTCTGCCTGAATGCACAAGATCAGGATAAAAATAGAAAAGCATACCTGGGCGTACAGGATACTCTATACCCTCAACTGAAAAGCTTCCCTTACCCTCAAGGATTAGAACTAATTCATGGTCCTGTATTGTTCTAGTAGGTACACTCCAACCTTCGAATCCTGTCCTATCAATGACAGTACGAATATTTGGCACGATATTTTCAAGATTGTTATTATCTATAGCTTTCATATATAATCTCCTATCCTTTATCTAGCAAAAATGTAGAGGTTTCTTAGCATATTCACGAGGTGCTATTCCAGTTGCTTTTTTGAATACTTTACTGAAATAGAAAGGGTCATTGTATCCTACTAAAACAGAAGTCTCACTAACACTATAACCTATACCAAGGTACTCTTTGGCTTTTTCAATCCTTACCTTAGTTAAATAATCTATAGGTGTATATCCTGTATGTTTTTTGAACAGGCTTCCAAAATATTTTGGATTAAGGTCAATTAATGAGGCTAGATAGCCAAGAGTTATTTGGCTTTTATAATTCTTACGTATATAAACTATGACATCCTTAATCTTTTTAATAGTATTGTCAATATTATCTTCTAGGAGTGATTGAGTATATAATTCATAGAGGATATTAAGAAAGATACTACGACATTTCAGTAGATTATTATTTCCTCCTTCTTCCCATACGGTCGAAAGGTCCTCAAAATATTTATTCAAAATCCCTTTGGAGGGGATGTTGGATTTATTATTAAAGGGTAATTGTTCAATATTATTGGTTATCCATTTACCACCTGAGAACATAGCTTCTAATACATGAAAATTTATACCATAACAATGCATTGGGTTGCTTTGACTTGTGCTATAGCCGTAGGTTTCTCCAGGCGAGTGATAAATCAACATTCCAGATGATAATTTATATTCTTTACCCTTAGAATAAGAAATACCCTCTCCACTTACAACGAATAATAGATTATGAAAATTTCTAGTTGCAATGGGAACAGACCAGTTCTTATTACAGTATCTGTTGGCTATATGTAAAAAATCAGGTATCAGATGATTAAGATTATTAATACTGTTCATTATATATTCCTGCCTTTTTTTATGGATATATTACATTTATTATAAACCATGTTCTATAACTATACAATATAACATTTGATTACATATGAATATATTACATGTTTTATATCTATTATACATGGTGCTTCTTAGAAAAATAGGTTACCATAAGGTAAAATAAAATGAAAAGGGGTTATATAATGAATAGTAAACAGATTATAAAAGATGTCATAGAATTTAATTCACCCAAGAGAATAGGTATGGATTTCAATAAACCTCATCAAGATGATATAGCATGCATATCGGTAACCAAATTGATTAATCCTCTATATGAACATCAAAAGGAATGGGGATATTATGAGGATGCCCTCAGAGAAGTACCTGATTTTCAAGGAGAGGTAAGAAGAGATCCATATGGTAATATTTACGGACGATTAGAGGAAAAAACTAAGGGAGAATGTATTAAGGGAGCTTTGCAGGAAGGTTGGGAATATCTAGATACCTATGAACTACCCAAATATAATGAGGCTTATGAAGAGGAAGTAAAAAGCATAATCAGCAAAAACGAAGATAAATATCTGTTGGGTACATTATCTGTAGCAGTTTTTTCTACCATTAGAGATTTAAGAAAAATAGATAATCTGCTGATGGACGTCATTCTAGAGAAAGATAATGTAATAAAAGTATTAAAAAAGATAGAAAAATTACTTCTTGAGCTTATTGATAAAGCAGGGTCATTAGGTTTTGATGGTGTCATTGTCTATGATGATTGGGGAACCCAAACGGCATTACTTATTAATCCAGTATTATGGAGAGAACTATTCAAACCTATTTATGCCAGAATTGTAAAAGACGCTCATTATAAAGGACTACATTTCTTTGTTCATTCATGTGGATATGTATACGATATCATTGAAGATTTTATAGAAATTGGTGTTGACGTTTTACAATTTGATCAACCTGAACTAGTAGGCATCAATAAATTATCTGACAAATTTGGTGGAAGAGTAACTTTCTGGTCACCTGTGGATATTCAAAAAGTTATGGCTACTGGAGATAAGGAATACATACAAAGGAGTGCAGAAAAAATGATGACTGAATTTGGAAGTTATGGTGGAGGATTTATTGCTAAGGATTATCCCACTTGGGAAGATATAGATGTCAAAGAAGAATGGGCTCAATGGGCTAGAGATGTATTTTTGGGTAAAAGCAAATTGGATGATATAGATTAAGATTATTAACTAATTAGTAATTTCAGTAACCTTTTATATTAGTATATGATATAAATTAGTTAAAAAGTAAAATAATATATGCCATATAAAAATAAAATTAAGATTATATTGTAATTTGTCAAAATCTGTTATAAAATTAACTATATGGAAATTTTTACAAGCAACTTTGAATATCAAATAACTATAGTGTAAGAGGTGAAAATGAGTGAAAGGAACAGTCGTATCAACATGGATCAAAACCTGTAGAAAACAATATTCAGAAAATATAATTAACGAAGCTTTAGAAAATCTAGGATGGAAAGCTAACCAAACGTTTTCACCATTGGAGGATGTGGAAGACACAAGGGTGTTTAAACTTTTTTCTACTATAGCTTCAAAAGTTAATGTTAGTGAAGATAAGTTATGGAAATCAATAGGGAAGGATAATATTAGAACTTTCCAGCAGGATTATCCAGGATTTTTCCATCATGATAATCTATATCATTTTCTAAAATCAATGGATGATGTACATAGTGTTGTCATGAAAAGAATAAAAGGTGCAAAACCACCAAAATTACAGTTTAAGGCTATATCCAGGAGAGAAGTTATTTTTACTTATAATTCTCATAGAGGTATGTTTGATTATTTTATGGGATTAGTCGAAGGTGCAGCAGAATACTTTAATGAACAAATAGAAATTAAGCAGCTTGAAAAGAATGAAAATCAACTAAAATTGAAATTGACTTTCCAAGAAGATATACAATACAAGAAATCATATATAATGAATAAAATTTTATCCTTTGGATTTATAAAAGACGTACATCTAAAGATTTCAATATTGACAGCTATACTAAGTGGACTATTTCTACAATTGGTCTTAGTATTCTTTAATGTACGTGATTCACATATTTTAACTACTGTCAGTATAATAGCAATCAGTCTTTTCTCGGTTTATTTATCATCCAAGATACTGTATAGACCATATAAAGAGATTATAAAGGAAGTTAAGAACTTCAGTAATAAAGATTATACTGTACTGACTAGAATAGAGACAAAAGACCAATTTGAAGAGATTTTCAATGAAATCAATACTTACAAAACTAATATAAGAAGAGATTTTGTTGGTTTCAAAGGATTAGTAGATGAAATGAACACATTCACCAACAGTATTTCAAAGTTTGCTGAGAAAATGGGCAATACTTCAGATGAAATATCAGATGTAGTTGAACAGTTGGCAACAGCGGCAGTAAGCCAAGCTGAAGAAACAGAACATTCCATATATACTTTGAATGATAATGTTGACCAAATCAATAATATCGCTGGTGAAGAACAAAACAATAAAACTGAATTAGAAGGTTCTGTGGACCAAATAGACAATAGCTTCAAAGAGGTAGAATCCACAGCTACAGAGATCAATATGTTATTAGACCGTTTCAAACAAGTACAAGATAATGGATTAAGGTTAAAAAGCAAAGCTGAACAGATTACAGAAATCGTTTCAATCGTATCAGCAATATCTGGTCAAACTAATCTTCTTGCACTTAATGCATCAATAGAAGCTGCTAGAGCTGGTGAAGCTGGCAAAGGTTTTGCAGTAGTAGCTGATGAGGTAAGAAACCTTTCAGAAGAGACTAATGACGCAGTTGAAAAGATAAAGAATAATCTTAGTGAGTTTGTTAGTGAAATAGAGAAACTAGTAGAAGATGTTGCTTCTCAGTATAATGTATTGGTTAAGGAGAATTCAAGTCTAGGTCAAGCCGTTGAAGCTTCCAGTGTAGCTAATGTCAATATCAATACGGTTGCAGATAAAATGATAGATACATCAAAAAGACTAGAAAATGAAGCCAACTCAATGTCAAAAGTGTTCCAAAACATAGAGTCATTAGCAGCTATTGCAGAAGAAAACTCAGCTTCAGCAGAAGAAGTTAGTGCTAATGTAACAGATTATACAGTACATATAAAAGGTATTACAGATAGTATAAGCACTTTCAAGGAAATGACATTAGATTTTAAGGATGAGATATCACAGTATAGAATATAAAATTAAATAAGTTATATGATAAAATCCCACTGGTAATAGGCATAAAAAATCCAGTGGGATTATTTTGTTAATAATTATTTAAAAAAATATATAACATAATTTTAATAACTTACTGTTATTATATATTTTGACAAAATGATTTTGAGCTGATACATAATATAATTTTAGTAAGGCGAAAGGAATGTACTAAAAGTATGAAAAAATTTAATGCAACTATAATAATAATTACTTTTCTAGCTATATTTATTACAGGTTGTTCCACTAAGGATGAACCAACTTCTACTACAGAAGAATCAGGAACAATGTCAGGTAAGCAAGATGAAGAAGATATTAATGATGCAGATTCAAAAGAACAGCCTGAGCAGGAAGCTGACATAATAAGAATAAGCGACCAAGAGTTAAGTATTGATGCTAAAAACTTTACTGAGGATGATTTTAGTATCACCAATGAATCACCTGAACAAATAATTTTTCCTAATGTAATTCTACCTGATGATTTCACAATAGAAGATGTTGTCATTAAGAAACATGGTGGTATTGATTGGAATTATTCCAGTTATGTTTGTTCTTTTCAATTATTGATAGGGAATAAAAAACAAGCTCTGTTTTCGTTTGGTAATGATTATGCTAGTGAAGATGATGAGAGCATTTTAATCAATAGTAAATACAGTTTACAGTCAGGTTATCTAGGATGGGATGACCATATTGTATTATTATCCTATGACAAAGAGCTAGGGGAAATATGTTTTGATTGTACTGATTATTTTAATAAATCAATGATTGACTATAAATTTAAGAATTACAGTGATGCAAGTAACTTTAAGCTGATATCAGCAGGTATAACATCATTTTATTTGATCTATGATAAAGAAGATAAGAAATTCATTGATACATATTCATATGGTAAAGATGGAATAACTTTTGTTAAAAAACAACGATTCAAAGACGATGTAGTTGATATGTATACAAGTGATAACACAATATTTGTTGAGTATAAAAATGAAGATAACCGTTATGTAGCTATATGCAATAAATCTTTTGCTTTATTAGACGTAATTCAATTGGATATAAAAACAGAGATTGATTCAATTAAATATATTCTTGAAAGAAATGAAAAATGTGAGTTGAAATTATATGCTAAAAAAGATGATAAATTATACGAGGCTGATATATCTATAGATAATAATTACCCACAGTTATATTCCTATACAGTACTGATAAACCAAGACCCTAGTTATAATAAAAAGTATGAACACCATTATATTATCAATGAAGGATATTGGATCTTTGATAATGGTAAGATTGTTGAAGAAGAAAAATTATTAGATGGTAATTATAACGGGACCAATTATTTCTTATTAAAAAATGGTGATATAGTAAAAAGTAATTCTGAGTATGATGTATGTTATATATTAGAAAAACCATATAATGGTGTTACCAGATTTATGAATATTGATGATTACTATGTTGGATTAAATGGAAGTGATGAGATATGTTATATTGATGAAGAATATAAAAGTAGAGTTGTTGATAATAATTTCCTAGGTGAAAAAATGTCCTTCGACAATATAATATTTGACTCAGTTAATGAAAATATAACTTACATTAATGCAGAAGAAAAAGCTATATATACTATAAATAAAGAGGGCAAAAGAAAACTTGACACAATCATTCCAGATGAGATTTGGGAAGCTGCTTATGAAGAACAGTATAACAACTATTTAAAGATGGGGTATGATGAAAAAGGAATAGGAATTATCGGATATCAGATCTTATATTATTATGATCGTACTGATAAAGAGTGGAATACCATAAAAACAGAACAAGAGATTAGATACAACCCTGATAATGGATATACATATAGTGATGTGGATAGTTCATATATACTTGATACAGATAAACATATTTTTAAGCCTTATTATATAAATAAATCAGAAATATATAACAATATGGTTGTTGACGATATGTTATATGTCAATATATATTCTGAATATGTAGAGGAAGATGTTATGGAAGATACTAACCACAAAGTCTTAGATTCAGAATATGTACCACTAGAGACACCTAGTGGAAATTATCGTTTAAGTGATTATAAGATGGCAGATAACCACAAAGTTTTTAAAGAATATGAAACCAACTCCCTATATAGTCTTGAAAAGGATAAATGGAATAAAATTATTTCTGAGCCAGTAAGACTATATAGTATTACAGATAAAGGTGTTTTATATACAGGTTTTGAAGATAGAGCATATTTATATTATTACGATTTCAATAGTGGGTCGACCATAACACTATATGATGATTCTTATGTAAGTGACTTGGAATTAATAGGCGATCATGGGTATTTTAGACCAGTTGATGAGGACGTATTGAACAGGATTAATCTTGAAAACAAAATGACTGAATCATTAAAAGTTGAGAATTCAAGATTGCACTTCGAAGCGTCCAATAGCTATATAGCTATTGATGAAAAAGGAAATAATAACATAAATATTATTGACCTGAACAAATTTGAGATAATTGATACTATTGAAGGTTCAGATTTCAAATGGAGTGATGACTATTTATTCTATGATTGTAGTGGATATTTAGTTAAATATGACCCTTCAAGAAAAGAAAGCATAATAATGGCGAACATCACTTATCCATATATACTGGCAATACATAAAGATAATATTTACTTCTTAATCTGTTATGATGGTCCAGCACCATTAGAAATAATGTCTGTAGATAAAATCTATGAGCTTGATAAAAGTGATACAGAAGTAGACTATTATTTATTGTACAATGGTACTGATTATGGTGCTCATCTATTAATATATGATAATAACAAGAAGAGACTAAAAGCTTTGGAAGATGCAGAGACGGTTACTTATGAAGTAAATGAAAATGTCATAAGATACAAAGGTGACTCTTATGAAACTAAGGGTAAATGGCAAGAAATAATTGTGGAAGAGGGAGCAAATGTAAAAGTTATAGTTCCACAGTATTAATCAAAATTAAAGAAAGTATTATAAATTATTAGCTTTTACTTAACAATTTGGGATAAGTAAAAGCTAATTGTTAATATTTAGTAATAGTAATGTAAAATAATTAATAACATATTTTTAATAAATTATTGCTATTATATATTATATGAGTTGAATTACATAATTCTATTCAAACTATAAAATCAAGGGGAATATATTGAACTTATTAAAATGGGTGTAAGTTTTATGTAATAATGAGTATAACTTAAATAGTTATAGTAAGGAGTTTGTTATGAAAAAAATTAATATTGTAGGTAAACTGAAAAATATGACCAAAAAGCAAAAAATGATAGCTGTAATAATGTGTATAGTTATTTTGGCTGGTATTACAACAAGTGCAGTTTTGTTGTCTGCTAATAGTAACGACAAAAGCAAAGATTTAGCAGACGATAAAAATAAAGTAGAAGAAGTGGTTGATATAGGGAAAGATGATACCCAAGACATACCAGAAAATACTGATATTCTAGTAGAGTCCATGTCCAATACGCCATATGGCATTGATACAAAACCAAAAATAAAAGTAACTTCCAAAACTCCTATGAGAGAAGATGCCATAAAGAAAAATTTGAGTTTCAGTCCTCATAGAAGTTACGATATTGAGAAGGTAAATGATAAGGAATATATTTTATCGGTGAATTCTCCTTTTGATAACAATGAGCTTGTAAAAGTAACTTATAATACTAAGGAAGAGAAATTAGGATGGGCTTTCCAAACAGTTAAAAAATTTGGTGTATCTACAACTCACCCAGCTAATGAAGGTTATAGTGTTCCAACTAATACAGGTATAGAAATACAATTCACCAAAGATATAGGCGAACATAACTTCGACCAATATTTTAATATTAAGCCATCTGTTGAAGGTGAATTCAAATATGAAAAAGATAAAATAATATTCGTTCCAAAGAATAAATTAAAAGAAAGAAAAGAATATGAAGTAACCATCAAAAAAGGATATAGTGACGGTGCTGAGACTATAGACGAAGATTATACGTTCACCTTCAAGACAGATGGACATAATTTTAATGATAAGTATATTAACCTATATGGTACTACTGAGTCTATTACATATATGAAACCGAATGAACCACAAATGCTTACATGTTATGCTAATGGCAATGATGAAGAAAAGAAGATAAGTCTTAGTATATACAAATATAAGGACAAAAAGGATTTTGTAAAAGGTTATTATGATAGAAATGATATTGATATAGATAAATATGCCTCCAGTCTGACTGCAACTGAGAATTATACATATGAGGTGACTGCCAATGATTTTGGATATGAGGATGTTATTGAACTGCAACATCTAGATGAAGGTTATTATTTCTTAAAAGCCAAGTATTATGATTCAGTGGATTATATGTTCATTCAAGTATCTCCATACAACGCATATACAGCAGTTGATAATGATAAGGTAATGGTATGGATGGTGAATGGAACAACTAGTGAGTTAGTAAAAGATGCAAATATAGTAATTGATGATAAGAATATAGGTAAAACCGATGAGAATGGTTTTGCATTTTTGGATAAAAAACAAGAGTACAGTGAAAATGTGCTTATGGAACTACAGGCAGGTAATGATAATCCATTGATGATTCCATTGGTAATAGACGATCATTCCAAGAATCCTAACTGCATTTATTGGTCTTACATATATTTTGATAGAGGGATATATCTACCTACTGATGAGATAAATGTATTTGGTTTTGTACAAAACAGAGAAGGCAAGAGTATAAAAAATGTCAGGGTAGAATTGTTGAACGATAATAATACCCTTATGGAAGCAAAAGAAGTAAAATTAAGCAACATAGGTACTTATGAAACGAAATTCAATATTGATAATTATCTTGATAGTTATCTAAAAGTAAGGGTAATAGTAGATGGTGAATACGAGATTGAAAATGAGTATATAGATATTGCCAGATTCGAGAAACCTACTTACAAACTGGATACTTCCCTTGATAAAGAATTCATAATGATGGACGATACAGTCAACTACTCAGCTGATGTTACATTCTATGAAGGAACGCCAGCTGCTGATTCACATATCTCTATAGAAACAAGTAGATTCAGTTTGTTTGGTAAAGAAACGAGTTGCAGTAAAGAATATATTTGTGATGAAAAGGGACATAAAGAAGTGGAGTTAACACCTTATCTTAATACAACTAAATGGAAACCTAGATTTATCAACATACGAACAAGGTTTGATGACTTGGATAGGAATTATATAAGAGATGTGTCCAGTGTTATTCTCTTTCCAAGAGATATAATGATAGAGACAGAGGATAAAAAAATATCTGATGAAGAAGTTAAAATATCAGTTAACGTAAATAATATTGATACAAGTAATTTTAATGGACAATTATATGATTATGATTCATATAGGGGAGAGGGCATTGCCTCTAAAGATGTAGAAATAGAAATAGAAGAAACCTATTATGAAAGGATTTATCAAGGCAAAGAATACGATTATATCAATAAAAGAAGCTATGACAGTTATACATATGAAAGACATGATAACATATTAGGTACTATAGAGGGAATAACAGACGAGAATGGTGTATTAACTTTCAACTTTGATGAAATAAAGGAAAATAGAGGATATAGATTCTATATACGAACCAAAGACAGCAAGGGTAGGTTGATTGAACAGATTCACTATTATTCAGAAGCCTATTATGTTAATGATAACCAAAACTACTTGCAGAGATATTCATTGCATATGAACAAAGATTTATTCAAGAAGAATGACAATATGGAACTAGCTATTAAACAAGGGAATGAAAATATATCAGAAAGAGAGAATGACAAATCTTTATTCTTTGTATGTAAAGAAGGAATAATTGATTATATAATCAGTGATGATACAAAAGTGGATATTAAATACTTACAAAAATATATTCCAAATGCTACCATATATGCTGTATATTTTGATGGCAAATCATTACATAATGATTATAGTATGAAAAGATGGTTCGGATATGACTATGAAGACGAAAAGCTTAATGTAAATATTGAGACAGACAAGAATGATTATAAACCAGGAGATAAGGTAAAATTAACAGTCAAGGTAACAGATAAGGATGATAAACCAGTTACAGCTGATGTAAATATAAGTGTAGTTGATGAAGCATTCTTTGCAATCTGTGAAGATTCTACATGGGTGTTATCTGATCTCTATAGAAGTGTATTTTCATCAGGATTAACAAGTCAATTCCTAGCAGCTTACAATATATATAATAATTTTGGTGGAGCTGAATGTGGTGGCGAAGGTGATTCGGAAATAATAAGAAGCAAATTCAAGAACACAGCAGATTTCGGCATCATCAAAACAGATGAAAACGGGATATGTACCAAGGAATTTGAATTACCAGATAACTTGACTAGCTGGAGAATTACATGTACAGCCATAAATGACAAATTAAAGGCAGGTAAAGAGAAATATAATATAAATGCAAAATTGCCATTCTTCATCTCATCACTTGTATATGATAGTTATATGAAAGGTGATTATATCAACGCTACCATAAAAACAGGTGGTGCTAAGCTTAAAAAAGAAGATTCAGTAGAATTTACTGCCAAGATAGAACAAGAAGACGGTAAAGTAGTAGAGGTCACAGAAACAGGAAAAGGCCATGAGTATGTTAACATTCCTATTGGTAAACTTCCAAAAGGTAAGCATAAGATAACTATTATAGCTAAAACTGGTAATTATAAAGATGGTGAACAATATGATATCGAAATAAAAGATTCTCTTCATTATTTTGATGTTATAAAACAAGAAGACCTAAAAGAAGATATGGAAATAATAAGTAATGACCAATATGTCAATCTTATATTCCTTAACAAAGATTTATGCGAATATTACCTTGGTTTACTGGATGTATATTATTCAAACTATAACGATAGAAGTGAGTATATAATATCATCTAATATAGCAGGAAAAGAGCTGAATAAGAAATTTGAGACAGATTTTAAATTAGATGAACCAAGATGTGAAGAATTCGTATCTTATAATGGATTATATAGAGATTTTTCATATGGAAACAATAGTGCAGAGATAACAGCCAATCTAATATCAGTAGGCTTTGTAGAAGATAGAGAGAAACAGGTAAACGGACTACTACAAGCAGCCAGAGATGAATATAGGCCTGTAAAAGAAAACATAGCGGCTCTATGGGGATTATCCTTGTTGGATGAACCAGTGTTACTAGAGACAAATGCAATGTATACTAAAATAAATGGCACAAGTGAAACACTAAGTTTTGAAAAGATGTATATGATGTTGACTTTTATTGAAAATGGAGAGTTACAAAAAGCAAAAGAAATATATAATGATATAAAGGATAATTATGTTAAACAAAAACATGAGATGCTATATATAGATGATGCTGATACAGGTAATAAATTTACTGCTATGATGATGATGGCAGCTATTAAATTAAACAACTTGGAAGATGCAAAAGGTATGTATGCTCACCTACAACATACAGGTGAATATAAATATCCTACAATAACAGAAAAACTCTATTATCTGCAAAACATGAAACCAAAAGAGGATAAAGCATCTTTTAAATATGAATTAGATGGCAAAGAAGAAACTGTATCATTAGGAATAAATAGATATCATTCATTGGATTTAACTAAAGAACAAGCAGGAAGTATCAAGTTCTCAGAGATTGATGGCAATGTTAGGGTTATAAAAGATTTTATTGGAACAGTAAAGGATATTGAGAAGACCGACAAATACAATATAGAAAGATGGTATTCTTCAGATGGTTCAGGAGAAGACATAAAACAAGGGGAGATTGTAACAGTCCATATAAAAGTCAATGTTCTTGATAACCGTTTATCAACATTTGTATTAGACGATATTTTACCTACCGCACTAACTTTCATAGGTAAAGAGAAGACGAATTCCGATAAACTAGGTGTATGGGCAGATAATGAAGCAAGAAGAACTAAATTACATGTATATGTTGGTTGGAATTATAGGATGTCTGATGAATACAGCTTCGAGATCACTTACAAAACAAAAGCAGTTCTAGCAGGTGAATATATTGCAGAACCAATCATAATCAGAGATTATATGAATGATGAAATAACTTGCAGCAAAGAAAACGTTGTGAAAATAAAATAGCAAATAATATATGGGGCTGTCACAATAACAGCTCCATAGTTATAACAAGGAATGAGATAATGAAACGATTAATAATTAGTATTATAGTATTTATCATGATAATGACTCTATCATCTTGTAATAAAGAAAAATCAGATAATATTGTTGTTGACGATGCTGTAAGTACTGAAACTGAAATAATTATACCAAGGGAAGAAGTGAATGAGGTTAGACCACCTTTACTGGACAGTTGCAAATTTATAGATGAAAGATCATTTATCAAATCCATAAATGAAAGTACACTAATAAGTGAAGAGGACAATATTATAGCTGGGATAATACCACATCATGATGTAGCCAGTAAATATGTGGCTTCATTATATATGACTATAGCTAACAAAAAACAACCAGAAGTCATTATATTGATAGGACCCAATCATCCTGGTGAAGGACCAAGATTCCAGATAGGTAATTATGATTTCAACACTAGAGCAGGAGTTGTAAAAAGCGATTCTGATATAATAAATAACTTAGCAAATTATCCTGACATTAATTATGCCATAGAAGAAGTTTTTAAAAATGAGCATTCTGTAGGGTTGCATATGAATTACATAAAACAGTATTTCAATAAAGCCAAGGTCGTTCCTATCACAATAGGCGAAACTAGAAACGATGAGGGCATATTAGATGTAGCTAAAGCAATAACAACAGAAATAAAAGATAAAGAATTTATTATCATAGCTTCAATAGATTTTTCACATTATCTTACATTGGAAGAAGCTAATGAAAAAGATGAAATAACCAGAAAAATCATTGAAGAATCAGATGTAGATAGAATGATTGGTTTGAGTAATGATCACATAGATTCACCTTCTTCCTATGCATTACTAATTGAAATTCTAAATGAACTTGGAATAGACTATACTTGTAAGATTAATGGACATGATAATTCAGCTAATATAATAGGAGATAAAAAAATTCAAGAAACTACCAGTTATTTTTCAGTTAGTTATATTAAGTAAGTTGATTCAGATACCCTGCTTTACTACTAAGGCAGGGCTTTTTTGTATTAATGAATACCACAGGCTATGCCTGTGGTTCTAAAAAGCTTATAGCTATGAGTAGAAAAAAATAACCTCCAATGCTAAGATAGAAGCAGGTTTGCCGACCGCATCTATAATAGACAAAGGAGGAAGTCCAAATGGACAACAAAAGTTTAGCACATACCAAATGGAATTGCAAATATCATATAGTATTTGCACCAAAATACAGACGTCAAATAATTTATGGAAAGATAAAAAAAGATATTGGGCAGATAATTCGTAAATTATGTGAGTATAAAGGCGTAGAAATAATAGAAGCAAATGCATGTAAAGATCACATACATATGTTAGTAAGTGTACCACCTAAATTAAGTGTATCACAGTTTGTAGGATATCTAAAAGGAAAAAGTTCGCTGATGATATTTGACAGACATGCTAATTTAAAATATAAATATGGGAATAGAAAATTTTGGTGTAAAGGATATTTTGTAGATACAGTAGGAAGGAACAAGAAGGCAATAGAACAGTATATAAGAAATCAATTACAAGAAGATATAGCCTCAGATCAATTAAGTCTGAAGGAATATATTGACCCGTTTACGGGTAAGCCGATAATAAAAGGCTAATGAAAACACCTTTAGGTGTAACTTGAGAATAGATGCAGTTGGCAGACTATTCAATGAGTCTTGAGACTCAGCTAGTAATATACCCTTATAGGGTAAGTGCAAACCACCCGTTTTACGGGTGGTGGTGATTATTTATAATATTTTAAAATTACAAAAATGTAAGGTTAGTAAGTATAATGTAAGTCAATGGAATGGTTGTTAGTTCCTCCAAGGGGTAAAATACAGTTAAAGACAGAGTCAGATATGTATTAGGAGGAATTGTGATGGCAAATGTAATTGAAACAAAAGGAATAAAAAAAATATACAAAGCCAAAGGCATAGAAACTTATGCTGTAAATGGTGTGGATATAACAATTGAAGAAGGTGAGTTCTTTGGAATAATGGGTCCTTCAGGAAGTGGTAAAACAACTTTATTAAATCTTATGTCAACTATTGATTCACCAACAGAAGGACAAATCAATTTTAAAGGCATGGACTTGGCTACAATGAAGGGAAAGAAGTTAG
Organism: Vallitalea guaymasensis; assembly: GCF_018141425.1. NCBI lineage: Bacteria > Bacillati > Bacillota > Clostridia > Lachnospirales > Vallitaleaceae > Vallitalea > Vallitalea guaymasensis. The sequence continues at coordinate 1,644,426 of NZ_CP058561.1, read as the reverse complement.
CAGAATTTCGTAGAAAGAATATTGGATTCTTGTTCCAGGATTTCAATCTGCTTAATAACTTAAGTATAATGGACAATATTGCTCTACCACTAGTATTGGCAGGAGTCAAAACAGTGACTGTCAAAAAGAAAATTAACGAGTTAGCTTCATTTTTCGGGCTGTCAGAGCATTTATATAAATATCCATATCAACTATCAGGTGGACAGAAACAAAGAGTAGCAGCAACAAGAGCTTTGATTACAAAACCTGCTGTAATTCTAGCTGACGAACCAACAGGCGCACTAGACTCAAAATCTGCTTCAGAACTATTGGAAAATCTTAGAAAGACCAATGAAAAATTTGGTTCAACTATAGTAATGGTTACTCACGATGCCTTTACAGCTAGTTATTGTGATAGAATAATTTTTATACAAGACGGTAAAATATTGACTCAGTTAAAAAAAGATGGAAACAGGAAAAATTTATATAAAAGAATTTTGGATCAGTTAGCTAGCATGGGAGGTATTAACCATGAATGCGATTAGTATTGCTTATAAAAATATGAAAAGTAATCTTGGTCTATATAAGCTTCATTTTCTTGCGCTGGTTTTCTCTGTAATGGCATATTATCAATTCAGTGCCATGAGATATAATCCAGAAGTGCTGACTGTATCTGAACAAGAGATGGTATCAACTCTAGGTCATGTAACAGCTATTATGCTTATAGTATTTCTCTTATATTTTTCATGGTTCTCAAGTTCTTTTTTTCTACAACAGAGGAAAAAGGAGATTGGATTATATACTCTAATGGGAGTAAGCAACTATAAGGTAGCTTTAATCTATGCCATGGAAAACCTGATAATGAGTACTTTGGCTATTATTACGGGATGTCTTATAGGTGCTGCTTTTGGTAAACTGTTCATGATGATCTTAGCAAGATATTGCAATATGGGAGTAGACATCAAGTTTTTTATATCAGGTAAAGCAATCCTAGAAACAGCAATCATTTTTGGGGTTATAAGTTTGTTCTTCTCAATAAAAGGATACATTAATATCATCAGAAGCAGTCTTTTATCCCTTATAAACGCAATGAAAAAAGAAGAAGCAATTCCAAAAGCAAGTATAATAACAGGAATATTATCACTAGTAGTAATTGGAGCTGGATATTACTGTACTAGATTAGCCATGGGACTGAATTTTTTACTTTTTACCCTCATAACTACTATACTTGTTATAATAGGAACTTATATGCTATTCAGAAGTACCACAACTATTATTCTAAAAAGATTGATAAAGAATAAAAATATACTATACCGTAAAACCAACATAATGACTATATCCAATCTATGCTATCGTATAAGAAGAAACTATAAGGTATACGCAACTATAGCAATACTTCTTACTAGTACCATTACAGCATTTGGAACAGTAACATCACTTAACTATACCAATAATAGTATAAAAGATATTGATTATCCGTTTTCATTTACTGTATTAGCTGATACTGAGCAAAGAAAAGATGAAATAAATAGGGTACTACAAGATGAACAAGTTGATAGGGCATTTGATAACCATTTTGAAATATTAAAAGTGGATAATGCAAAAACAAAAGATTATAATTATCGTGGTGCTACAATTGTACGATACGAGGATTATAAAAAAGTTATTGATAATGTTGGATATAAATTTGATAAAGGGATATTCGCAGATAAACCTCTAAATGACTTTGAAGGTATGTTCAATGAGAATTCCCATACCTTATTTAGCTTGTTCAAAGTGAATGAAGTAGAGATAAACGGCCAGAAAATAGATATAAAAAAAATGTTTAGAGCACCACTATATGGAACAGGAATACCTGTTGATGCTATTATTGTTAATGACAATACCTATAAAGCTTTTGAAAGTATAGGCGAAAAATATTATTTCAGTGGCTATAAACTAAAAGATGAAACCATACTAACTAATGAACTGGAAGATAAGGTATCTGCACTCTCAGAAGAAGGATACACTTTCTTTAAAAATGGTAAACATGATTCACAAACCAAAAATAATGTAATAAAAATTGTATACATCCTTGGAGCCTTCCTGGCATTAGTATTCATCATGGCTACAGGTAGTATCATCTACTTCAAAATAATAACCGAAGCAATGGAAGACAAAGATAAATACACCACCTTAAGTAAAATAGGAATGGAAGAATCAACAATCACAAAAATAATACGTACCCAAGTAGGAATGGCATTCATCCTCCCATTATTAGTATCCATAGTCCACACAATAGTTGCTATCAAAGTACTTGAAAACCTAATAGGAATACTACTCAACATACCTATCCTCATAAGTATAGGAGTAGTGTCCTTAATATTCTTCATGTACTACCTACTAACTGTAAAACATTATAGGAAATTAATAAAACAATAAGACTTTATTAGCCAATAGTTTGCTAATTTAGAAGAAAAAGTGTTTTGTGATTATACTAACGCTCACTAGGCAGCAAAATAGTATATGTATATGTGAAGTAGTGAGGCAGGATGCCGAACCCAGCTTTTTGCTCAGGACGAGCAAGTAGCTGGCGAAACATATACATATACTATTTTGCAAAAGCCAAGTCAGAACAAAATACTTTTTCTGACTTATCTGTTATAACAAAACATGTAGTTTCACGCTTTAAAGTATGATATAATTAATTCTGCTGACTAAAAGGAGGAACTACATGATACGTACAATTTTTTGGTTCATAGCTTTTTGGATATATCAAGTATATAGTTTGTTCAACCGCTTTAGATACTGGTATCTAGGAAAAATGGGAAATGAAGAAAAACAATTAGAGGTATTACAAAAAACAACGACCAAATGGGCTAAAAACATGGTTAGATTTACAGGCAGTAAGGTAATAGTCAAAGGTGTAGAAAATATACCAGACAGAAATGTCCTGTTCGTATCTAATCATCAAGGTAATTTTGATATACCATTATTGATGGGATATATTCCTAGACTAAAAGGCTTTGTAGCAAAAGTAGAGCTTGAAAAAATGCCTATAGTAAGTGGATGGATGAAAAAATTAGGTTGTCTTTTTCTGGATAGAAGTAATCCAAGACAATCACTAAAAGTAATTCTAAAAGGTATTGAAGATTTAAAAAATGGACACACATTGGTAATCTTTCCAGAAGGAACACGAAGTAAAAGCAATGTTATGGGTGAATTCAAAAAAGGTAGTTTAAAACTTGCTATAAAATCAGGAGTACCCATAGTACCTATTACTATCAATGGTTCATACAAATTACTGGAAGAGAAAAAAAGAATAAGAAAATCCAATGTAAAAATAATAGTTCATCCACCAATATATATGGATGACCTGTCAAAAGAAGACAAAGACAATTTAATCACCAATGTCTATAATATAGTACAATCTGGATTAGATAAATAAAATAATATAAGAATTTTTTGAAGCAAGTATTTTCTATAACGATAATACTTGCTTTGTGTTTACTGGTATTCTATGCTATAATTATATTATTGTGGATATATTTTCCTAATTTTTTTATAATTATTTTAAAATGGGGTGGTTATTTTTGAGAGAGTTAGTTGAAAAGCAAAGAAATTATTTTTTAACTCATGAAACAAAAGATTTAGCTTTCCGTAAGAAACAATTGAAACTATTGAGAGAAGCTATACAAAAATATGAAACCAGACTCTTTGACGGCTTGAATAAAGACTTCAGAAAATCAAAATTTGAGACTTATGAGACAGAAATAGGTATGGCCCTGGAAGAAATAAGATATACCATAAAACATCTGAGTAGATGGGCAAAACCTAAGAAAAGACCAACACCATTAGCGCATTTTAAATCAACTAGCAGAATATATTCAGAACCATATGGAGTAGTATTAGTAATGTCTCCATGGAATTATCCATTTCTATTGACTATATCTCCAGTTATAGGAGCTATGGCAGCAGGTAACTGTGTAGTAGTAAAAACATCTAGGTATGTACCTCATACATCTTCAGTAATAAAGGAAATGATTGAAGAATACTTTGATCCAAAGTACATAACTGTTGTTGAAGGAGGACGTGATGTAAATACTGCATTGTTAGCGGAGAAATTCGATTACATATTCTTTACTGGAAGTCCTACTGTAGGAAAAATAGTTATGGAAGCTGGAGCTAAGAACTTGACACCAGTAACATTGGAATTAGGTGGAAAGAGTCCTTGTATAGTAGATGAAACAGCCAATATCAAGATAGCCGCAAAAAGAATTATTTGGGGTAAATTGGTGAATGCAGGTCAAACCTGTGTTGCACCAGATTATATATTAGCCCACAAAAGTGTTAAAAATCAACTCGTTGAAGAATTAAAAAAAGTTATAACTAGTTACTATGGTGAAAACATCTATGAATCACCTGATTTCCCTAGAATAGTTAATGAAAAACATTATAATAGAGTATCAGGTCTGATAAATAAGGATAAAGTTGTTTTTGGTGGTGAAACAGTTGAAAAAGATAATTATGTATCACCTACAATAATGGATAATGTAATATGGGATGATGATGTAATGAAAGAAGAAATCTTTGGACCATTAATCCCAGTACTTGAATTTGATAAAATAAAAGATGTAATAGCATTATTGAATGATAAACCAAAACCATTAGCACTATACTATTTCTCAACCAATAAATCTAATATAAATGAAGTACTCAAAAAAGTTTCATATGGTGGAGGATGTGTTAATGATACATTGGTACATCTTGCTAATATAAATATGCCGTTCGGAGGAGTAGGAAACAGTGGAATGGGTGGCTATCATGGAATAGATAGTTTCAGAACATTTAGTCACCATAAGAGTGTCCTCACAAAAGCAATGTGGATAGACATACCAGCCAGGTATCCTCCTTACAATGAAAAAGATCTGAAGACTATAAGAAAATTATTGAAGTAATGAATTAATATAAACTAAAACAAGTATTGTCCATAATGGATAAGGCTTGTTTTTTTTATGTCGGTATGATATTATTTTGTTAGAGACCGCATGGTCTCTGAGGAGGTAAATATGAAAGAACTATTTTTTAAAATCAGTGAAGATAAAAGAGATGCTATCATATTAAATTCAATATACGAGTTCTCTAATTATTATTATCATGAGGCATCTCTTAATAGGATTATTAAAGCATCAAATATATCTAAAGGAGGCTTGTTCAAATATATTGATTCAAAGGAAGATTTGTATTTACATATTCTTGAGAAAGAATTGAAACGATTGATAAATTATCAATTAGAAAATACAAATTTAGAGACTACTGATTTTTTTGTTAGAATAAAGGAACTATCAATTCAAAGTATTGATTTCTATAAAGAGAATAAAGCAACTTATAAGTTCATACTCCACGCTTTGACTGATACCACAGCACCTGTTTACGATAAAGTAGTTAATATCAAAGGTGAGATCGTAAGTCAATTACAAGATGAAATGTTAAAGAATATTGACTTTGATTGTTACAAAATTCCTAAGTCCGAAATTCTAATCATGTATAAATTCATATCAGATGGTGTTAATCAATCAATTAATAATGACACTTGTATAGAAGATATAATACGAATGTTAGAACTGATTTTAGATGCATTAAAATACGGAATTGTAAAGTGAGGTTATATTATGAAATATGAAGTTACGAATCAAACTAAAAAAAAGACAATAATATTTTTAAATGGTGGTGGTGTAGGTCCATGGATGTGGGAAGCTCAATTAAATAATCTACCACAATATAAAATGATAACATTTGATTATAAAGGTCATGGAGAAAATGGTAACAAAGATTTTGTTAGCATGTCAGATGTTATAGATGATTTAAGATTCATAATCCAAAATGAAGTGAAAAATGAACCTGTTTACTTAATAGGTCATAGCCTAGGAGCTCAAATAGCTTTAAAAGCTTTTAATGAATTACCAATTGATAAAGCTATTATTATTAGTGCTTTAAATAAGCCGATGAAAAAGATATTACCATTTATTAAGCCGTTAGTAAAATGCAGTATACCCTTTGTCAGATATAAGTGGTATGCCAAATTAAATGCTAAACAACTTAATATAAAAAATGATTTGTTTGAGGATTATTATAATACATCAAAAGTAATGAATTACAAATCCCTAAAAAATATTTTCAGTGAAAACATGTCATTCCAAAATACCAATCAATTAGATGACAGAACTCTTGTAGTGGTAGGAGAGAAAGAGAAAAAAATAATGTTAGAGTCTGCAAAAAGCTTAAGTCAAAATCCTATTATCATCAAGGATGCAGCACATGATATACCATATAATCATTATTATACCATCAATAAAATCATTGAAAGCTTCTTATAGTGAAAAGAATTATTTAGTAGAAAAAGCTTGACAGATATAAAATATGATAATATAATGAAAAAAAGAAAGTGTAAGCGATTACATTAACAAGAGGGGTGATGATTATAGCACCGATAACAATTAGCGATATAGCTAAAAAATCGAAAGTATCAGTAGCTACAGTGTCCAGGGTGCTTAATGATTCTGATAAAGTTAAAGAACAGACCAAAGAAAAAGTTCTAAAAGCGATAAAAGAATTGAATTATGCACCCAGTGATATTGCAAGAAGTTTATCTAGGAACATAACCAATACAATAGGTGTGGTTGTGCCAGATATCAATAACCCATTCTTCGGACAAGTTATAAAAGGAATCAGTTCCGTAACTGACAAGAATGATTTATATATGCTTTTATGCGATACTGATGAAAATGAACAGAAGGAAATGAAATTCATTGAAATGCTTAAACGTCAAAGGATAAGAGGATTGATAATTACTCCAACAGCTGATAACGATAAATTCAATGCTAAGTATTTGAGTATATTAGAAAATCTTAACGTTCCTGTAGTTTTGCTTGATAGAGATGTTAAGTATTCCAAGTTTGATGGTGTATTTCTAGATAGTATTTCAGGAACTTACGATGCTATTGAGTGTTTTATCAAAGAAGGACATAGGAAAATAGCTATCATTTCAGGACCATTGAGTTCTAAGCCAGGTAGAGATAGATTAAGAGGATATAAAAAAGCATTGACAATGAATGGAATTGAAATAGATGATAGATATATATTCTATGGAGATTTTAGGCTGGAAAGCGGTTATGAATTGACTCAAGAAATCTTAAAGATGGAAGATCCTCCTACAGCTATTTTTGTATCCAACAACATGATGAACCTAGGATGCATAAAAGCATTGACTGAGGCTAATGTTAGGATTCCAGAAGATATGGCATTAATAGGATTTGACGAAATAGAATTATTGAATATCATGAATATGGATATAAGTGTTGTATCTCGACCTACTGCACAAATGGGTGAAGTTGCAATGGAGATTTTATTAGATAGATTGAATGAACAAAAGGTTGATAATCAAGATACTAAGAGGATTATATTATTACCAACATTAATACTAAGAGGTTCAGAAAAAAACACAAAATAATTTTTTTTAAATCAAAATGTAAGCGGTACCACTAAAAGGAGGAGTTTTATGAGACATGACATTGTTATACTAGGCAGCTTTGTTGTTGATTTAATGGGAAGAGCAGACCACTTACCAAAGCCAGGAGAAACTGTGAAAGGCTCAATGTTCAAGTTAGGACCTGGAGGGAAAGGTTCCAATCAAGGAGTAGCAGCCAATAGGGCAGGAGCAAATGTAACAATGATTACAAAAATAGGTGATGACCTATTTGGAAAAGTTGCAACTGATTTTTTTGAAGAAGAAGGTATGGACACAAGTTATGTGTTTGAGGATAAGGAAATAGAAACAGGAACAGCATTAATATTAGTAGACGAGAATACTAGTCAAAACAGTATTTTGGTTACATCAGGGGCATGTGGCAATATCAAAGATGAAGAAATATTGAAATGTGAAGATAAGATAAAAGGTGCAAAAGTATTCTTAACCCAGCTGGAGACTAATTTAGAAGCTGTAGAGTCAGCAGTGGATATAGCTAAGAAAAACAACATAACAACTGTTCTTAATCCTGCACCTATCCAACCTATATCAGATGAACTACTATCAAAGATTGATATTATCACACCTAATGAAGTAGAAGCATCAATACTGACAGGTGTAGAGATCACAGATATGGATGATGCAAAGAAAGCAGCAGATGTTTTTATTGAAAAAGGTGTAAATAATGTAATTATCACTATGGGAAGTCAAGGAGTATATGTAAGATGCAATGGAGAAGAAAGAATAATCCCAAGATATGAAGTAGATGCAATTGATACAACAGGAGCAGGAGATGCTTTTAATGGCGGATTCGTAACAGCATTAGGAGAAGATAAAGGAATCTTTGAAGCTGCTGAATTCGGAAATGCTGTAGGAGCTTTATCAGTTACAAAAATAGGTACTGCACCTGCAATGCCAACAAGAGATGCTATTAACAATTTTATAATAAACAATACAAGGAACTAAACAAGGAGGACATAAAATGTTAAAAGGTGGAATTCTCAATCCTCAGATGGCTAATCTATTAGCAGAACTGGGGCACAAAGATACAATTGTAGTAAGTGATGCTGGATTACCTATGCCGCTAGAAGTAGAAAGAGTAGACTTAGCATGGAAACCTAATGAACCAAGATATCTGGATGTTTTAAAAGAAGTGTTAAAATCTCTAGTTGTGGAGAAAATAATATTGGCAGAAGAGTTAAAAACTGTTAGCCCAGATATGCATAAAGAAATTATTGACTTATTTCCAGAAGACATGGAAATAGAGTATGTGCCACATGTTATGTTCAAAGAAAAAACAAAACAGGCAAGAGGGATAATAAGAACTGGTGAATTTACTCCATATCCAAGCATTATATTAGTAAGTGGTTGTGCTTACTAAATTGTAAAAATGAGGAGAATGTAAGGGGTTACATAAATATATATGAGAAAGGGGCAGAAGATGGCTGATAAGAAACTAATTCTAGAGTTAGAGAATATCACTAAGATATTTCCAGGTGTAAAAGCCTTAGATAATGTTAAATTAGAGATATATGAAGGAGAAGTACATGCTTTATGTGGAGAAAATGGAGCTGGTAAATCTACTCTGATGAAAATAATATCTGGTGCTCAGGAATATACTTCTGGTAACATGCGTTATCAAGGTAAAAACGTAAAATTTTCTTCTACTAAAGAAGCACAAGAATTAGGTATATCCATGATTTACCAAGAATTCAATCTTATACCTCATCTAACTGTAGCTGAAAATATTTTTCTTGGAAGGTATCCTGTAAGTAAAAGAGGCATTATTGATTGGAAAAAGATGAATCAAGATGCCATAGATCTGATTGCAAAAGTAGGAATGAACATAAGTCCTAAAAAACTTGTGAAAGATTTATCTGTAGCAGAAGCCCAGATGATAGAGATATCCAAATGTCTATCAATAAATTCAAAAGTAATCATAATGGACGAGCCAACGGCTGCATTGACAGATGAAGAGATAGAATGCTTATTTGATATAATTGAAAATCTCAAAAAGGAGAACATAGCAATTATCTATATCTCCCATAGAATGAATGAGATATTCCGTATAACTGACAGAGTCACCATTTTTAGAGATGGAAAATTCATAAATAGTATGTTGACAAAAGATACTGACCATGATGAGATAGTTCGCTTGATGGTTGGTAGCGATTTAACCAATCTATATCCTAAGAGGGATTATGTAAGGTCAAAAGAAGTGGTATTTGAAGCAAAAAATATTGTATATAAAAATAGTATCAAAGATGTTTCATTCAAATTGTACAAAGGTGAAATCTTAGGAATAGCTGGATTATTAGGATCAGGTAATATATTACTATCAAAACTTCTAGCAGGATACTATGGAGACTATGATGGTGAAGTCTTGATAAAAGGTAAAAAAGCCAAGATAAAAAATCCTGCACAAGCTCTTTCAAAAGGAATATTTGTTGTATCAGATGACAGAAAGAATGAAGGATTGGTCTTAGTTAGAAATGTAAAAGAAAACATTTCACTAGCTTCATTAAAATCTATAATGTCAAATGGACTCCTATCTGACAAAAAAGATATGGAAATGTCCAAAAAAGAGATTGATAAATTGAATATAAAAGTTTCTTCACCACATCAGATAGTAGGTAATCTAAGCGGGGGTAATCAGCAAAAAGTAGTATTTGGAAAGATGCTTGAAACCAACCCAGAGATAATATTCTTGAATGAACCTACAAGAGGTATTGACATTGGAGCAAAAGCAGAAATATATAATATAATGCATGAACTTACTAAACAAGGAATCAGCATCGTTTTGATTACATCCGATCTGCCTGAATTAATAGGAATGAGTGACAGAGGATTGGTTATGCGAGAAGGTGAAGTAGCAGCTTCCATTAGTAAGGATAAATTAACACAAGAAAATGTATTATCATATGCAGCTGGAGCAGGAGGGGTTGAATAAAATGAATATGAAAAAATTAGGATTGAAGTTATTAACGAAATATAGAACGGTATCAGTATTGGTCTTGATATTAATAATTGCAACATGTTTATCTAATTCATTTCTGACATTTAATAACTTGTTGAATGTAATAAGACAAGTTTCTATCATTGCAATTATTGCATCAGGTATGACTTTTGTAATACTGACAGGTGGTATTGATTTATCCGTAGGTTCCATAGTGGCAATATCTGGAGCATTATCAGCTTATACGTTGTTAAATACTAACAGTGTAGTATTAGCTATTATTGTTGCCTTGATAGTAGGAAGTATATGTGGAGCATTTAACGGAATCATAATAACTAAAGGTAATTTACCTCCATTTATTGCAACATTGGCGGTTATGACTTTTGTGAGAGGATTCGTATTAGTATTCACTAATGGTTCTCCTATAGCGGCAAGAATGAAAGCTTACAATTTTATAGGTAAGGGTTATCTATTCGGTATACCTTTTCCAATTATTATATTAATAGTTGTATTTGCAATTGGGTTTTTTATACTTAAATATACTGCTTTTGGAAGAAGTGTATTCAGTATAGGTGGTAACAGAGAAGCCACTAGATTATCTGGTATCAATGTCAAAAGAGTAGAAACACTGGTATATACAATAAGTGGTTTATTGGCAGGTCTAACTGGACTAATATTAACAGCTAGGTTAGGTTCTGCACAGCCAACAGCTGGTAAAGGCTATGAACTGGATGCGATAGCAGCAGTAATCTTGGGTGGAACTAGTCTTTCAGGTGGACAAGGAGCAATTATTCCTACTGTATTTGGAGCATTGATCTTAGGGGTACTTGATAACATATTGGTATTGATTGATGTGAATCCATTTGCATCAGACATAGTTAAAGGATTTGTTATTTTGCTGGCTGTTCTTGCAGACAGTAAATTTAAATCAGTTTCATCAAAACTAGATGAATAATAAAACTTTAAGGAGGATATTAAAATGAAAAAATTTTTAGTAGGTATTTTAGTTTTAACTCTTATGTTTTCGGTAGTAGGTTGTGGACAAAAAGCAAATGATACTAGTAAAGAGGATGACAATTCAAAAGATGGTGGAACAAAACAAATCAAGATTGGTTTATCAATGAATACCTTGAACAATCCATTCTTTGTAGACGTTTCAAATGGTGCTAAAAAAGGTGCAAAAGATAACGACGTTGAATTATTCGTTACAGATGCTCAGAATCAGCCAAGTAAACAACAAACTGATGTAGAGAATCTATTACAAAAAGATTTGGATTTACTAATCATAGATCCATGTGATAGTGATGCTATAGTAGCTGCAATTGAAACAGCTAATGAAAAAGATGTACCTGTAATAACAATTGACAGAGCTGCAAAAGGCGGAGAAGTTGTTGCACATATGGGATTCAATGCAATTCATTCAGGAAATATTGCTGGAGAATACTTAGTTGATGTACTTAATGGAAAAGGTAAAATAGTTGAGATTATGGGTATTATGGGTACTAACGTTGCTCAAGACAGAAGTAAAGGTTTCAATGAAATAGTTGATAAGACAGAAGGTTTTGAAGTTGTTGCTACTCAAAGTGCTAATTTCGATAGAGCTGAAGCAATGAAGGTTATGGAAAACATTCTACAAGCAAATGCTGAGATTGACGGAGTATACGCAGCTAATGATGAAATGGCTCTAGGTGCACTAGAAGCTATTGAAGCAGCTGGAAGATTAGATGAAATAGTTTTAATTGGTTGTGACGCTATCGATCCATCATTAGAAGCTATCAGAGGAGACAAACTAGAAGCAACAATCGCTGAACCACCTTTCTTCTTAGGAAAGAATGCAGTATTAATGGGATTAGATTATATAAATGGTAAAGAAATAGAGAAAAATATCATATTAGATTCAACATTAGTAACTAAAGATAATGTTGATGATATAGTAACTAAAGAAGAATAATAATCAAAGATTAAAAGTACTTAGGTATATTAATCAATCTAGTACTAAAAGGAGATTACAATGAATTTATCAAAATATATAGATCATACAATATTAAAACCAAATGCCAGTGAAGAAGATGTAAAAAGAATATGTGATGAAGCCGAAAAATACAATTTTGCTTCTGTATGTATTAATCCATCTTACGTAAAATATGTAGCAGAATCATTAAAAGAAACAGATGTCATGACTTGTACAGTAATAGGTTTCCCTCTAGGAGCAACTCCAAAAGAAGTAAAAGCCTTTGAAACTGTTAATGCCATAGAAAATGGTGCAGATGAAGTAGATATGGTTATTAACATAGGGTACTTGAAAAGCAAGAAATACAAAGAAGTAGAGGAAGACATTGAAGCTGTAGTCAATGCAGCTAAAGGAAAAGCTCATGTAAAAGTTATCATTGAGACTTGTCTTCTAACAGATGATGAGAAGATAAAAGCTTGTGAATTATCTGTAAAGGCTGGAGCTGATTTTGTTAAGACTTCCACTGGATTCAGCACTGGCGGTGCTACACTTGAAGATGTGAGATTGATGAAAGAAACTGTAGGCGATAAAGCTAAAGTAAAAGCATCAGGTGGAGTAAGAGATTATGAAACTGCTGTAGCCATGATTGAAGCAGGAGCTGACAGAATCGGTACAAGTTCTGGAGTAGCATTTGTAAGTGAAAAGTAAATAAAGTCAACAAATAAATTAGCTATGAAAAGCTGGTAGGATTCTACATCTTATCAGCTTTTTTCTATTTTTATGCAGATTTTTGTCAGATTTATTATGTTATTTACTTGATTTTTTATAATGGTTGTTATTATAATAAAGTAAGATATAAGCTGAAAAATTTATAATATTATGCATAAATGTTATGTGAGGAGAATATTAGTGAAAAATATTGCAGATGGTTTCCACAATATATCCATTAAGAGAAAAATAATAATACTTGGTCTGATTATGATATTATATCCAATCATACTTGTCATTATATTCGGTATGTATAACAATGAGAAAATAATAAAAGACCGTTTTGTAAGTTATGTTGAGAATGATGTCATGAATGCTAAGGTGAGAATGTCCAATGACCTTGATTTCATGGAAGAGATATTTCAAGAAGTTCTTTATAATATTGATGCATATGATTTATTTAGGTCAAAACCAAAAGATATCAATATTAACAACACCATGCTTGAATACAAATTTCAAAAGGACATGAACAAATATCTGAAATCCACTATATTCGCTAAACAGGAGTTTGATCTAGTAACTATGCAATTTGTAAGCGATAATAGTGTGTATTATGCAGCAAAAGAAAAAGGACTTGTTAATATAGGTAAAATTCCAAAAGAAGAATTTAAAAAAGTCACTGAAGACAATAATCAAGTATTATATTATTTTGATAAAGAAGATAATGGACAGTATATATATCTAGTCCGCTCAATATATGATATAAATAGTTTTGACAAAATTGGTATAATGTCCTTCAGGATTGATAATAATTATCTCCAAGAGATATTGAGTCATACATATAGAGAGCCTGCAGAGTCCACTTATCTATACACTTATGAGGGTGACAGAATCGTGTATGCAGGCAGGAATTATAATAATCAGATTATAGAAAGCAAGAAATTATACCTTAATGAAAAAGGAACATACACTCATACGATCAACGGAAACAACTATTATGTAATTGTTGAAACCATAGACGATGTAAATCTAAAGATAATTAGTGTGATAACTACAGACATGTTGATATCAGATACCAGAAAAGTATTTGATCTGATTATAATTCTGTGTATCATCAGCATGCCTATATACATCATAATAGCAAACATGATATATAGCGAAATAATATCGCCCTTCAATTTGTTGGTGTCCAAGATGAAAGATATAGAAAAAGGAGAATTGAATACAAGTATAGATATAATAAGGAAAAACGAAATAGGGTATCTCTATAACTCGTTCAACAGTATGGCTAAGAGATTAAAGTATCTAGTTGAATGTGTCTATGAAGAAGAGATAGCAAGGAAAAACGCAGAAATATCAGCCTTGCAATCACAGATTAACCCTCATTTTCTATACAACACTCTAGAGACAATAAACTGGAAAGCACAATTGTCGGGAGAACAGGATATAGCAGAAATGGTACAAGCATTATCCAAGCTCATGGATGCCAATATGAACCGTAATGGAGAAAAATTCTCAACTATAGAACAAGAAATACAATATATGGACAGCTTTCTATTCTTAATACAAAAAAGATTCGGTAAAAAAATTGAATACGATAAAATTATAGACCAGAATATTTTAAAAGAAAAATTACCAAAACTAATTATTCAACCTATAGTTGAAAATGCCATCAAACACGGAATTGAGCCTGTAGGTAGAGGTAAAATATTAATAGGAATATCTGAAAAAGATGAAAAATTGATAATAGAAGTGGAAGATAATGGGGCAGGTATAGAAGTACCCAAGTTAAAATCTATCAATGTCGAGCTAAGTGATAATAAATATATTGCAGAAGAACAAGACAATTCCAAGAGTATCGGGCTTAAGAATGTTTACAGGAGATTGTTGCTTATATATGGAAAAGAAGCAGAGATTTCCATATTAAGTACATATACAAAAGGTACAAAAGTTACACTTAAGGTTCCAAAAACAGTGCTGACCAAGAATTAGAAGGAGGAGTTTTTAATGTATAAAATATTACTTATCGACGATGAAGAAATAATAATTGAAGGATTAAAAAAACTTGTTCCATGGGAAGAAATTGAATGTGAAGTTGTTGGCGTAGCAGAAGATGGTGAAGAGGGACTGGAATTAGCCCATGAGCTGAAACCGGATATTATAATATCTGATATCCAAATGCCGAAACTATCTGGGCTGGAAATGATTAAGAGAATAAAAGAAAAGAGCAAAGATACAAAATTTATTATATTAACTGGATATAGGGAGTTCGAGTATGCAAGAGAAGCAGTAACTCTAGGAGTTACTCAATTCCTGTTGAAACCAACTAACCTAGAAGATATAAAAAATGCAATATTGGAGGCAATCAATATTTTAGATGATGAAAGAACAAAAGTAAAAGATATTGAGAACCTTAGAAAAAAACTTTATAAATTTAATGCCTTAAGTGATGTTGAAGAAGATGAAAATGATAACGAAGATGATAAAGTCAGATTCCTAACAGGACAGGCTATAAAATATATCAAAGAAAATTTTAGTAGTAAACTGGATCTCCAAACAGTAGCAGATCATCTATACATAAGTTCTTGGTATCTATGTAAAATATTAAAAAAAGAAGTTGGTAACAGCTTCATAGAATTATTGAATGAAGTTAGGATACAAGAAGCTAAAAATCTATTGACAACAACTAATTATAAGGTCTATGAAATAACTGAGATGGTAGGATATTCAGATACCCCATACTTTTCTAAGACCTTTAAAAAACATGTTGGAATAACTCCAAATCAATATCGGAATAAGAAGTGGGATAATAAACAAAAAGGATGATTCATTGCCATGTTTACAGTACTTTACATAAAGGTATGCAATAAAAGTGCATGCTTTTTTTCTATGTTGTCGAACTCATATTGTCTATAATTGTAATACTAAACAAAATTGTACAATAAAGTGCAAGATTGACTTCTAGGAATTGTCTAAAGTGCATGATATTATATTAATGTAATAAATACAAACAAATAATAACTATTAGGGAGGAGTTACATTATGAAAGCAAGTTCTAAAGTTATGGCGTTATTAATTTCAATTTCATTATTATGTGTACTAGTTGTAGGTTGCGGTGAGAAGAAACCAACTGACTCAAATCAAACAACAGTAGAGGATAACAACAAAGACCAAGATAATAATGATAATAAAGAAGCAAAAAAAGTAGAATTAAGAATTGCAACTATGTTCGGTGGAACTGACCCATCAACAGAAACATTTGAACAATCTCTAAAAGATTTTATGGAATTACATCCAAACATAAAAATCAAAAACGAGTCAATGACATCTGTTGGAGATGAATATAGAACAAAAGTAAAAACAGATTTTTCATCAGGTAATGAAGCAGATATTACTTTCTTCTATACTGGTGCAGATGTAAAAGGAATCATCAATAGTAAAAAAGTTATGCCATATGATGAGATATGGAAAGATTTCCCTGAAGTAGGTAAAGACATTACTGATGGAATTAAAAATTCCATTCGTGAAGCAGATGGAAATGTATATGCATTACCTCTAACAGGGTTCTATGAAGGACTTTTTGTAAACAAAGCATTATTTGATAAATACGGACTAGACTTACCAACAAACTGGGAGAAATTCCAAAAAGCTGTTGAAGTATTCAAAGAAAATGACATAGTTCCATTTGCTGGTCCAATAGCTCAATCACATTATATGATAGAACATTTTGTATTATCACAAGCTGGTGCTGAAGGTCATATGGACGTATTAGAAAATGGTGCTCCTGAGGATTGGGTAAAAGCATTCAATAATATCAAGGACTTGTATGAAAAAAAAGCTTTTGCAAAAGATTCATTAGTAATGGACATTGAAATGGCTCAGAACTTGTTTAAACAAGAAAAATCTGCAATGATTCTTGAAGGTTCATGGTTCATAGGAGGCTGTGAGGACGAATTAAAAGATAAAATGGCTATAATTCCAATGCCAGCCGCTAGTGATAAGATGGATCCAACATCTATTATTGCTGGATTCTCAACTGGATATTATGTAAGCAGAAGTTCTTATGAAGATAAAAACAAACAACAAGCAGTTATTGATCTAGTATCTTACTTGACTTCAGCTGATAGAATTAAAGCAATTGCCGGTGCAAATGGTGGTTCACCATCAGCTAACGTACAAGTAGAAGGTTTACATCCATTATACATAGAAGGTCACAAGATGGTAGCTAATGCAAAAACATTAAATATGCCTATTGATTCTAGACTATCACCAGAAGCATTCAATGTAATTGTAAAAGATGGTATACCTTTCATAGTTGAAGGACAAAAGACTCCTGAAGAAGTATTACAAGCTGTAAAAGAAACTAACGAAAGATAATAATTATTTAGATTTAATAAGATAACATAACCAATAAGAATTTTTTATAAAGGGGCTGTATTATAATACATTTCAAGTTTAATCCCAGTAAGTTAAACATAGTCTATCTTACAATGATAACCATAGAAAATGTATTATGATGCAGCCTTGATAAAAATATATAGAAAATTTTGAAAGTAATTAATGTGGCAATAAATTATCGGAATATATTAGACATAAATTAGTTAGGAGGATGCATTAATGAGAGGTAACAAGAGGAGTAGAAATATAATAATAGTATTATTTTTATTACCTGCATTAATATTTTTAGTTGTATTCATGTTTTACCCATTCATCATGAACTTTATAAACAGCTTCTACAAATCAGATGGATTCCTAGAATCTACGTTCATCGGGTTAGACAACTATAGAAGATTATTAAAAGATGACACTATAAAAATAGCTGTTAAAAATACTTATGAAATCATGTTATATGTATGTGTATTTGAAGTTGGAATAGCTATCATTTTAGCTTGTATGGTGGATAGTATAACAAAAGGGCAAAAATTCTTTAGGACAGTTTACTTTTTCCCAATTGTAATATCTGCTACAGCAATAGGTATGATGTTTAAATTAGTCTATTCATATGATGTAGGATTACTTAATTCCATAATGGAAGCATTAGGACAAGAAAGAAGAAATTGGATTACAGTAAAATCGGCAGTTAAGATGGTTTCCATTCCAATAGTATGGCAGTACATAGGATTTTATTTCATAATTATTCTTACAGCAATCAAACAGATTCCAAAAGAACTATATGAATCGGCACATTTAGATGGTATAAATGGGTTTACAAAAACCATTTATATTACATTACCTCTTATCAGGAATGTAATTATTACGTGTCTTATTCTTGCCATAAACGGAGTTCTAAAAGTATTTGACATGGTTCTTGTAATCACTGAAGGAGGTCCATTAAATAAATCACAGATATTAGGTTTATACATGTATAAGAAAGCTTTTGCAGATAATACTTTCGGATATGCTGCAACTATATCAGTACTAATCGTAGTTTTAGGATTATTGACTATTTTTATAGTTAATAAGATATTTAAAAAAGATACAATAACATATTAGTTTACATAAATTATTAAGAAAGGAAGTAGTATATATGAGCAAGAAGAAAGTTATAGGCATGAAGAAGAAAAAATTCGGCATTGGTACGCTCCTTATCTATATATTCTTATCTTTGTTTGCCATAACCACTATTTATCCCATGATATGGGTTGTGCAGAATGCTTTCAAAACTTCAAATGATATAATGAGCAGCTCATTCACAATGCCAACAAGTCTGTTATGGGATAACTTCAAGACAGCTATTGTAAGAATGAATATTTTCAAAGGATATGCAAATAGCTTGATAATCTCGGGTTCAGTTGTTTTATTTGCAGTATTTTTTGGTTCATTGGCATCGTTTATTCTGGCAAGATTTGAATTCAAGGGACGTAAAATTATAAAAACATTAGTTATCGGAAGCTTATTGATACCTATATTCGCTACTATTTTACCAGTTTTTAGAATGTTATTAAGCTGGAAACTCATTGATACTCATAGAGGAGTTATTTTACCACAGATCGCTAACAATCTGCCTTTTACCATTATGCTGTTAACAAGTTTTATGGAAACTATTCCTAAGGAACTTGAAGAAGCAGGGGTAGTAGAAGGAGCTAACGCTTGGCAGGTATTCTCAAGAATTATTATGCCAATCACAAAACCAGCTATAGCAACTACAGCAACATTTGCTTTTCTATGGTCTTATAATGATTTGTTTACTTCATTGATTATAATAAGGTCAAAAGCTAAATTCCCTATAAATAGATTATTAACAGAGATAAGTAGTCAGTATGGTACGGATTACGGGTTACTATGTGCGGTAATAGTACTTATTATAGTTCCAGTATTAACAGTTTATATGTTAGCTCAAAATCAGATTGTGGAAGGTATGACAGCAGGTGCAGTCAAAGGTTAAAAATAGTGATTGGGGGTAGATAGTTAACAATCATATAATAAAAAATACAGAAAAAGGAGAGTTATATTATGGTTCACTTTGGAACTGGCGGCTGGAGAGCTATTATTGGAGATGAATTCATTAAAAGCAATATAGTAAAAGTAGGGCAGGCTATATCTAATATCATAAAGGATGAGTGTATAAATAAAAGTATTGTAATAGGCTTTGATAGAAGATTCATATCTGATATATCAGCCAAGTGGCTTGCAGAAGTTTTTGCTGGAAATGGTATCAAAGTATACTTTATAGATAAAATAGCACCTACACCTATGGTTATGTACAGTGTGAAAACTCTAGACTTAGATTATGGTGTGGCAGTAACAGCTAGTCATAATCCTGCAGAATATAATGGAATAAAGATATTTACAAAAGGCGGCAGGGACGCCACAGTAGAAGTAACTAACGTAATTGAAGAAACAGCTAATAAAATTGAGGATTACAGGGTTAGAGCTATTGCTTTTGAAAAAGGATTGGAAACTGGAATGATACAAAAGATTAATCCACTTAATGAATACGTAGATACCATACTAAACAAATTAGATCTGAAAGCTATAAGAAATAAGAATCTAAAGATTTTATTAGACCCTATGTTCGGGGTATCTAAGACAGCATTACAGCTTATATTAGTTACAGCACGTTGTGAAGTGGATGTAATACATGATAGACATGATACCATGTTCGGAGGCAGATTACCTTCACCAAGTGCCGTCACATTAAAAAGATTACGAGAAATGGTAGTAGATAAAAAATATGATTTGGGTATAGGAACTGATGGGGATGCAGATAGATTAGGTATTATAGATGAAAATGGGAATTTTATACATCCGAATAAGATAATGTCATTATTATATTATTATTTATTGAAATACAAAGGCTGGAAAGGTCCAGTTGTCAGGAATGTTGCTACGACACATCTATTAGATGAAATAGCAAAAAAATACGGTGAAGATTGTTATGAGGTACCAGTGGGATTCAAACATGTTAGTTCCAAGATGGAAGAAACAGACGCTGTAATCGGTGGTGAGAGCAGTGGTGGCTTAACAATAAGAGGACATATAAAAGGAAAAGACGGTGTATTTGCAGCAGGTTTACTTGTAGAAATGATAAGCGTGACAGGTAAAAGGTTAGCCAGAATGTTAGATGAGCTTGACAATGAGTTTGGTAAATTTGAGATGGTTGAATTTGACTGCAAATTCGCTAACGAAGACAAAGAGAAGTTAGTGGATATATTATATAGACAAAAAAAGCTTCCAGAGTTTAATTATGAGATAGAGAAAGTAAGCTATCTAGATGGAGTAAAAGTATATTTCAAAAATGGTGGTTGGATAATTGCCAGATTTTCAGGAACAGAACCATTGATACGTATATTCGGAGAAATGGATGATGAAGGAAAAGCTAATGAAATAGTGGATGATATGGTGGAGTTTTTGGGAGTTAATGATAGATAAAAAAGAAATTAGAGGTGAGAAATTTGATTAATGTAGACAAGATACTTGCTGAAATGACTCTAAAAGAAAAGATTGCACAGATGTATTTACAGTACTACCAAGGTTATGATGATTTACCAGAAAATCTGAAAGAGCTTAACAGGAAAAATCTACTTGGGGGAGTAATATTCTTTTCAGGAAACAATGTTAGAGATATAGACCAGTTACATAATATGACCAAGAAGATTCAATCTTATGCTAAAGAAAACAAATATAACTTACCATTTTTATTAACTATAGACCAAGAAGGCGGACAATTAACAGCAATCTTCAATGGTACTACAATTTTCCCTGGTAACATGAGCATGGGATTCGCCAATGATGAAAATTTAGCCTATCTACAAGGAAAACATGTAGGAAAAGAGTTGAAATATGCAGGAATAAATATATGCTATGCTCCTGTACTTGACGTTGATTATGATGTGAAAAATGGTGTTCCAGTAGTAGATAATAGAAGATTCTCTACAGAACCACAAGTTGTAGCTGATATGGGTTCATCATTCATAAAAGGACTTGAAGATGAAGGAATTCTAGCTTGTGGCAAACATTTCCCAGGTATGAGAATCACTAAAGTGGATACTCACTTTCAAGTAGATAGAAGTCCATATGATAAAGAAAGATTGAAAAACGTAGAAATATTACCTTTTAGAAAAGCCATTGAAAAAGGTGTAAGTTGTATAATGACACATCATGGTATATTTGAAGCACTAGACCATGAATATCCAGCCTCATTATCTAAAAAAATATTAACATATCTGAGAGAAGATCTTGGGTTCCAGGGATTAATAGTTAGTGATGATTTGATAATGAAAGCTGTACTTAATGAATACGGTGAAAAAGAATCAATTAAACTAGCCATAAATGCTGGCATAGATTTAATTATATCAACATGTGCCAGTGAATGGTTTGTAGATTATGTTTATGATTGCGTCATCAATGGTGAAATAGAACAATCAAAAATAGAGGAATCTGTGAAAAGAATTCTTGAGTATAAGAAAAAAGCAAATGTAGGTGAAATACCAGATAAAAAAGAATACGACAGTAACTATGGAAAAGAACTATCAGCCAAGATAGCAGCAAAAGGATTAATACTATATAAGGGGAACCAAGAAGAACTGCCAATAAGGATAGATAAAAAAGATAAAATAGGCATAATATTAGGTAATCCAGCTAGACTTGTGATGTCAGATGCCACTAACCTATACGATATATCATTAAAGGATATCATCAAGAAAAAAGGTTATCACAGGAATATAAAAGAGGCAATAATGCCTTGGCATCCTACAGATGAAGAAATCATATCACTAGCCGATGTAGGAATCATATCCGATGTATTGATATTTACCACAGTCAATGCTTATCGTTTTGATAGACAGATTGAAGTATTAAAGGAATTTAGAAAATTTTGTCCGACCAAAAAGGTTATATCCATTGCTACTAGAAGTCCAATGGATGCAAAAATCTTAGCTGAATACTCAGATTATGTAATTATAACAGGCGGTTTGACTCCAAGTATCTTAGAAGGTGTTTCTAACGCAATATTTGGAAAAGAAAAGTTTGAATATAATAAGGCTAAGGAATTCTTTTGTAGGTAAATAACAAATAACATTAGGTACGAGAAAAAAATAAAAGGACGAGGAGAACAATGAAAGATATTACTAGGATCGTTAAAGATTTTTCAAATGAATATCATAATATAAAAGATAGTAAATCAGGATATACCATCAATAAAATGCCTGGTAATACGTATTTTATTGATGATAGTAATATACTGGTTATGCCTAGAGATGATGGAGAATGCAGATATCCATACGGGCAGAAAGGTTTTAATTTCTGGGCTTATTCTTCTGGATACATGCATTGTAATGAGGGATTATTCTCACCATTCATCAGGGCATCCGAGGGTGCAGAACCTAAAATAGCTTTTTTTGCAGGTATTAAAGATGATGAGAGATACAGAGTCATACCTTTATTATCAGTACCAGTCATTGAGGAAGCTGAACATTTAGGGGTAGAAAGATATACAATATTCACTAAGGGCGCAACATATTACATAACAGAATATGACAATATACTATTTGCAGTCAGAGTTTTCGTTGACGAGAATAATCAAGTATATTTTACTATAACAGCCCATAACGAAAATGAAGATAAAAGAGAAATTTTTATTTCATCTTATCTAAATCCATTTTTGAAGAATGCTATTGTTGAAAACTCTACTGATAGATGGTTCAGACAGGTTACATATATAGATGTAAAAGACGTAAATAAATTAGGAAGTTTCGTTGTAGAGACTTACGAAGAACTGGACAGATCATCTATGAAGGCTAATTACGGTGTTATAAATAGATATCTTAAGCTGGATGAGAATTCAGAACTCATAAAATCTGAAATAACAACTTCCAGGTATAAGTATGTTGGTGGTACAAGAAAAAGTCTTCATACACCATCTGCACTATATAATGGTACTTTTGGTGAACATCAGCCTATCTGTACTTTTACAGAAACAGCTATAGCTGGGGATTTGATGAGATTAAAATTGAAAGATAATGCTAGAATAGATTTAACTCTAGGTTATTGTTTTTCTGATGATAAAAAGAATAAGTTATTAAAGGAATATACAACTTGTAATAATATAGATAATCTGTTACAGGAAATTGAACAAGAAGAAAAGGATAGACAATCAAGACTTGATTTAACATTTGGGAGAGAAATTAATGAATCTCAAGTTAAACCTTATGTACTGAATTCATTTTTTGAACATCTAAAAAAACAAGTTGAATTTTGTTCAGTTATCAAGGGATATATTCAATTATCAAGCTTTTCCCTAATAGGTATAAGAGATGTATTCCAAGCTATTGAAGGTTTATTATATTGGCAGCCTGAGGTTGCTAGAGATAAAATGCTGGAGGCACTTAATTTCATTGCACCTAATGGAAGATGCCCAAGACAATACTCTCTTCCTAAGAGAGAAGGAGAACCACCAGCAATGGATTTAAGACCTTTCATTGACCAAGGAGTTTGGGTTATAAGTACAATATCAAGTTATCTGAAATTCACAGGTGATTTTGAGTTCTTGGATGAAATATGTGGTTATTACGATATCATTGATGATAAAATCCATAGTGTACAAAAAAGCCATAAGCAAAGTACTGTATTACAACATTTATTTGATATCATGGATTACTTGTTGGTCAACAGGGATCATGAAAATACAAAATGCGTGTGTGCTCTATATGGTGATTGGAATGATGCACTTGATGGTCTAGGTGTAAGTAAAGATAAAAGTAAGGAATATGGAACAGGTGTATCAGTCATGGCAACCTTACAAGTTTATCAAAACCTTAACGAGATGATAGAGCTTCTAGAATTATTAGATGCGAATAAATATCAAGATATAATAAAACAATATAAACAGGCAAGATTAGAGATTGAGCAAGGATTAAAAGAACATGCTGTCATTTCTAAAGACAATATGAAAAAGATTGTTCATGGTTGGGGCGATGAAAAAAGCTATTATGTAGGCAGTTTCAATGACCCTGATGGTGTTGAGAGAGATGGACTTACCTCTAATGCTTTTTGGGCGATTTCTGGTTTGTATGACCAAGATACAAGTATAGAAAGTACCATTATTAGAGCTTTTGCAAGACTTGATTCCAAATATGGGTTAAAGACCTTTGAACCTCATTTTGAGAGAGGTGTTAAAGGAGTAGGTAGGATACCTAATCTCCCAGCAGGGACAGCGGAAAATGGTGCTCCATATATCCATGCTTCAATGTTCGGTATAATGGCACTATTTAAAATGGGATGCAGTGAGTTAGCATGGGAACAATTAAATAAATCTATGCCAATAACCCATGATAAGATTTCTTGCTCACCTTATATAATGCCTAATTCATATGGTTATAATGAAGAAAAATGCATTGACGGGGAATCAATGCATGATTGGCAGACAGGAAGCTCCAATGTACTGTTGAAGATATTTTTAAAATATATATTTGGATTTCAGCCTGAATATAAAGGGATATGGATTCAACCATGCAAGAATATACCTTTTAAAAGTTTTGATTTCAGTATTATGATGGGTGAAACTGAAGTAATAATAAAATATGAGAACAAGGGTTATGATAAGAGGGAATTTTACATAGATGAGAATAGAAAACAGGGGACTTATGACAGTATAATGAAACTAGATAAACTTTGGTTAGATAAATCTTTACTGGTTAAAGATAAAATTATTGTTAGGGTAACAGATTAATATTAGTAGACTCTTTAGTGTAGAGCGGTGAAATAACAAGAGATTGTTGGTTTCACCGCTTTATTTTATGGAGGTATTACTTGGAAATATATTAAGAATAACGAATAATATGTAATAAAAATGCATTTTATCCCATAAATCGTGTCGTTCGTCAGGATTTGTTGAAAAATAGTTGTAAAAAGATATAATAATAAATGAAGAAAGGAGCTAGTTATGGGACAAACAAAATACAATTTAAATGCTTTATCTGAAAAAGAAAATGACTTAATAGAAGTAAATAAAAGAATAGACTATATTTTTAATAGATTCAAAATTATTAAGAATTCTGTTGACACTGATATTATAAGAAGAGATAATATTAGTAATCAATTTAATAGTTTGGTAAGTGATTTTCAAAATCTTATTGAAAATACTTACAATTCAAGTAGGATTATTAATAGAGCAATAACTGAATATAGTGATGGTGAACAACAGATACATAATCTTCTTAATGGATTATTAGGTATAAATAATAATTCATGTGAAACAGAGATGAATAAAATAAAACATAAGGAAGTAAGTATGAGTGGGGGCAGTATTTTACAAAACTGGTTTGAAAAATTATATGATCAATTTATAAGTAAAGTAACTCATATAAAGAAGTTTTTTGAGGATAATGGAGTTTGTGTAAATAATAAAGATTACTCAAAGACAGTAGTTGAAGATAGAGATGCGTTGAAAAGTGGTGTATTGGGTGATTTAGAGATAAATACATACAGCAAATTAGAGTCAGAGAGAATTTTTAGGAAGGCATTTGAAAAAGAATCAAATAATCCTAAAAATTATGGAAATGGATTTATTACAATAAGCGGTAAAAAAATTCCGATTTTCATTCCATCAGTATATTCAAATGGTTCGAATGCTAATTTTAATAATGAAGGTTGGAATAATAATCTAACTAAGACTATAACTGATTTAGAACTTGATTGGATAAATGCAATTGGACATTTCGGTGACACTCTTGAAGAAGATACAGGAATACCTTATAAAGAAGTTGGTAGAAAACAGATTATGGATTATGGAAATTTTAATGGTGGAGGAAAAGTACAAGGTGCTCTTTTGGCATTAGAAATTGTTAATACAGCTATAAATAATGCTACAAAAAATGTACTTTCAATTACTGTACAAGAAAAAGATGGACAACAAAGAGCTATTATTCAATTTGGTAGTTATAATAATACTTTAATGAAAAAAGCAGGCATAACATACGATAAACTGGCTTTTGGTTATTGGGCAGAACCTGGCCATAATACAGCTGTAAAAGGACTAAATGATTATTTAACATCACGTGGATATGGCGAATATGTGGAAGGAGAAAGGCATACTAATGTTCGATTAACAGTTGACAGTAGTCATGCTAATGATCCATATGTAGGTTACATTGGAGTTAATGATAAGGGACAATTAACTATGACTGCTAAATTATATAAAGATGATAATGCTCAGATAGTAAGTGAAAAAACTATTCTGTATCAGTATTATTATGGAGAATATGATGTAAAATATGATATGTATAATGATCTAAGAGAATCAGGAACAGGTGTAATAAAGAATAGTAAAATATTAAAAGATGCAAATAAACAATATATATTTAGTAATTAGATGGAGGTCATATAAAGTGAAGAATCAAAATGATGATAAAAATATTGAAGATATTAATGAATGGATGGAACATCAATATGACCCAGGACACTATTTAGGGGGAAATGTTCCCCCAGCCTATAAAAATCCAGCCAATAAAAAAGCACTCGGTCTATTGCTATTAATAATGGGTCTTGGTGTAGGAATAATATATACTATAATATTTATTAAGTCATTAGGTGAAATGGACGAAAAAAAAGGTTTCATTGTATTTTCAATCTTCGCTTATAGTATTTTTATCTTACAGATAATTGGTGGTATAAGAACTTTATCCAAAGCATACTCTAAAGAACATTTCAAAAGGATAAAGAAGAGAGTCATTCTTAGTAGTGCTTTAATAATTATTATGATTGGTATAGGTACATGGTCGAAAGAACAATTTAAACTTATAAAAACATTTGAAGTTACAAATACTAATTCCTTTGATATTGAAGAAGTACAGTTAAAAAAATATGTGTACCTTAAAGATAAACAAATAAAACTTGAATGTAACGAAGATAATTATGGTGTACTTTGGGAATATAAGGTGGTTCCAAATGAAAATACTAAATATATTATAACGTATCAATATTACTCATTTAATCATAAAAAGGGAACAGTATTAAAAATAGATAAAATAAAAAATGAATAAGGAATTATTAATAGATGTGCCTACGGATAGGGAACATCTACCAGTTATGTCATAAGGGAGGCATTATGAATGTTTTTGATGAATTACAAAAAGAATTAGAAAAAACTAATATAACAGAATTTGAACTTCTAAACTTATCAATTGATGGAGTGCTAACTATTATAGGGAGTTTTGATTCTAGCTACAATCATGACATAGAAATCTATATAAAGAATCCAAGTTATATCTCGTTACCTAAATATTTTGAGTATCCAACTTTTAGACGAGCTACTGAACAGGAAAAACAAGATTTGAAAAGAGAAAGATTTTTGTCTAATGATATAGATGGTACTGTTATATGTGTAGAATTAGATAAAGGTTTTGATAAATTTTTTGAAAAACACTACATCATAGCAGAGGATTTTTCATATAAATTTGGTGTAGTATATCATTATAAACGTGAAAATCTTAAAGAAGGTGAACGAATCGCCGAATGGATTAAATAATTCTGGAGATAAAGAAATTGTGACACAGTTACTATTTTCCTTATAACGAAATATTTGACTAATAATAGAAAGAGATATGAAATGAAGAGAAAATATTATTTATTAACTTTTTTGATTCTATTAATAACAGAATTTTTTATTGCTATATATATACATGATATGTTTATTAGACCATATATTGGAGATGTTTTAATAGTTATTTTAATGTATACCTTTATAAGAGGTATACATCAAAAGAAGATAAAGTTTTTACCTATATATCTTTTGCTTGTTGCAATAGTTGTAGAAATAGCTCAATATTTTAACCTAGCAGAAAATTTTGAAGATAACATCTTAATGTCAACTATTATTGGAAGAACATTTGATATAAAAGACATTTATTGCTACTTAGTAGGAACTGTTATCATTCTTATGTGGGAAAAAATAGAAATATATAAGGTTATTAGCAACGCTTAGGGAATTCAATTTAACTCATAAAGACTTGAATATGTATTCAGTAACAAAAGGAGATTATATAAAGTGAAAGATCAAAATTTCAATAAAAATCTAGATAATAAAAAAGCGCAGGGTTTATTGCTATTAATAATGGGTCTTGGTGTAGGAATAATATATACTATAATATTTATTAAGGCATTAAGTGAAATGAATGAAAAAATAGGTTTGATTTCATTTTCAATCTTTGCTTATTCTATTTTTGTTTTACAGATTATTGGTGGTATAAGAACTTTATCTAAAACATATACAGTGAAACAAAAAGAAAAAATTAAAAAGTGGATATTTTTCAGCACTATAATAATTATTGTTGTAGTTAGTATAAGTATGTGGATTATATCTCAATTTAAATCAACTGTAAGTATAGAAATTACTAGTATTAATCAATTTAAAATTAGACAAATTAAATTTAAAGATTATATATATCTAGAAGATAAAGAACTTAATTGTGATAAAGAAAGCAGTAATATATTAAGATGTTATAAAGCAGTACCTAAAGATAACGTAAAATACATAATAACATATCAATATTATGAATTTAATCCTAAAAAAGGAAAAGTTATAAAAGTTGAGGAGATAAGAAAGGAATAATAAATGTTACCCAGTTCACATGTTACATAAAAGCAGAATACATAGAAACAAGAAATGACTATTTCTAGTCTTTCTTTTTAATCTGAGTTATATTATTAATTTGTCCTCACATTACATTTTTGTTAAGGAGGATTATTAAAAAGTGAGAAAAATAATTAAAATTATACCCATAACAATATTGGTTTTAATAACTATATCTATTATAATACAATCTAAAAGTAATCATATCAGTATTTATAAACAATATACTGATGAATATATTAAGATTATCACTAATATTACTAATGAAACAAAAGGTTTATCAATAGAAGAGGCTATACAAGTTATACGAAATGAAAAAAATAAAAATGCTATAAATGATTTGAAAAAAATTGTAGATAAATGCGAATTAGAATTTAATAATAGTTCGAGAAATATAACCTTTTACCATAATTCTATCAAGAAACAATATGATGAATTAAACATGTTATTTATTGATAATACAGACATGAAAAAATTACAAGATATTTTAACTAGTTTTAGAATAGATAAATTTTATAAAGAGAATGTAAAGTAGCTAATGATTAACAACATATTTTTGTTGAGTAATGTAAAAAATAAAGACAAATCATTTCACCATAAATATTATATCGAGCTTTAAAGAAATTAAAGAATATCTTAATAAAGAACATGTAATAATGGGTATCTATACGATTGGTCATTATCTATTACAACGCTTGTTATACTTGGGTGACAAAAATAAAATAGATAAATATAGCTATCTTGGTGATTTTGATAATTACACCGAACAGTAAGAAACTAAAAAAGGGCTTGAGAATCAAGCCTTTTATCATAATGAACAATTGACTAATAATAGAAAGAGATATGAAATGAAGAGAAAATATTATTTATTAACTTTTTTAATTCTTTTAATAACAGAATTTTTTATTGCTATATATATACATGATATGTTTATTAGACCATATATTGGAGATGTTTTAATAGTTATTTTAATGTATACCTTTATAAGAGGTATACATCAAAAGAAGATAAAGTTTTTACCTATATATCTTTTGCTTGTTGCAATAGTTGTAGAAATAGCCCAATATTTTAACCTAGCAGTAAATTTTCAAGGTAACATCTTAATGTCAACTATTATTGGAAGAACATTTGATATAAAAGACATATATTGCTACTTAGTAGGAACTGTTATCATTCTTATGTGGGAAAAAATAGAATTATATAAGGTTATTAGCAACGCTTAGGGAATTCAATTTAACTGATAAAAACCTTATCAAACAATATTTAAATAAAGGATGATGATTCTATGCTTATATATATAGTCTTTTTATCTACTTATGAAACATCTAGAATCTGGTATTTAATTATAACTCTATCTATAGGATTTGGTGTTATTCTATTTGCTAAATTAAGAGAATGGTTACTATCATATAAAGAAATAAGCTCAGATGACATAAATGATGATAAAAACGAGTAACATTTTAATAAACTGTTTGTAACTTTGATAATTACAGCCACTTAAAATTTTATGGAAATCTAGAAGAAGAATTTATTTACCTTGATAAATTATAATAGTAGATTAATAACAAAAGATTGCCCAAGGTAATATAAAAGATCCATTAAGCTTGAATTTATATGCATACTGTCATAACAATTCTAAGTATCACATATACCCAATGATTAGGACGCTATTTTTGCTTTTATGTCTTAAGTACTTCTAAGATTATTAATCTTTGAAATCATCATTTATAAAAGTTATGAGTTAAACCAAACTATAGATTATTCATATAGTACATACAATAAAATGTAAAAAGTATTTGACATTTTCCTTAAGTTAGTGTTAAAATCAAAATGTAAAAAGTCTTTTACATTTTAGAGGTGTTTTTATGAAAATATTTTTGGGTACTTTATTATGTTCTATAGCAATTTTAGCAGTAGGTAAGTTACTTATTATAATTTAAATAGGGAAGTGATTTTATGAGAAAAATGGATGAAATGGAGATAAGTATTAGCTTGAAGGCAATAAAATGGGCTTGGGCGTATACATGTTTATTTTTGGCAATGTGGGTTATCTATAATTACATTCAGACAAGAACATTTGGATTAGCATTTTTTCTTTTGATAACACAAAATCTTGTTTTAATTGCAATTCAGTCTTTTTTTAAATGGAAACTCGTAAAAGATGAAAAATAATATAAGAGAATTACGAAAAAAACTTGGAGTTAGGCAGGAAGATATAGCAATTGCTCTTGGAGTTACAAGGCAAACTATCAATGCGATTGAAAATGAAAAGTATAACCCTACGCTGGAATTAGCCATGAAACTTGCTAAACTACTAAACACTACAGTGGAACAATTATTTATTCTTAAGAGTTAAAAAGAAAGACGACTTATAATGAGGTCGTCTTTTTTTTACGATTTTGTCATAACTGATTGTCCCATATTTGCTACGCACTTTCTTTATAATTGTCTTTATACTGTATTAATTATATCATGTATTTTTCTATATTTGCACAAATTATTCCATATAACTACACATAAAAAGAGAGTCTCTTAGCTCCCGCGTAAACTCGAATACTATCCCTACCTTATTAGATATCGTTGAGAAGTGGTATAATTGTTTGCATATTATTATACTTGTTTAGGAGCCGCATTTATGTGAGCGTTTTTTTAAAAGATTAATATACATTCTTACTTTATAATTTATTTGTCTTTCTATGTATTTAAAGTAATTTACCGTTATATCTGTATGTGACCTATAAGAGAAGTAAGTGACATATAAAGCCAAATACATTTATATCCACTAACTCTTAATCTATAATATATTAAATACAATAGTTAAATTTGTTAATTTGGAAAATATTCATAATAGAATGTTAAGGTTTTCTTGCAAGCTCCAAATCAATGGTATCAAAAATCGTAATTAACCCACCTAATTCATCTATCGCTTTCTTAATTTCAGCAAAAAATTCTTTTCGTTTCTCTTCTTGAATTGCAATATGGTCGGAGTAAGTTCCTAAAAGTGAAATATACTCATCTGAAGTAAAGGTTCTTGTCCTATAATACATCTTATAATCAATATCAATAAATCCATATTTTTTAGCAATATCAGCACGATTTTTTGCGTTATCTTCACTATATTCCTTTTCGCCTAATGTCCTAGGCATATAAACATCATATACTTTTTTTAGAGCTTCATGCATCTCAGGTATACTTTTGTCTTTATAAGGGTGATTGGCAAATCTTGCAAATACGCCTCCGCTTTTTAGCAGATTAAATGCCTTTCTATAACCTATTTCTTCAGGTATCCAGTGGAAAGCTGAGGCGGAATAAATTAAATCAAGTGAATTATCTTCACACGTAAAATCCTCAAATTTAGCATTTACAACGTCAAATTTTCTATAACAGTTGAATTTCTGCTTTGCATATAGTGATAATTCATCACCAAATTCTACTGCAGTTAAGAAGCAGCCTGTTTCAAGAATGGGAAGTGTAGCTTGTCCTGTTCCGATTCCTATTTCAACTACTTTACTTGATGAGTTTATTTCTTTATACGCAAAGATATCATCATATAACTCATCCACATAAGTAGGACGCCATTTGTCATATTCCTTGTAAACTGTGTTAAAAGTCCATTCAAG
This sequence comes from Vallitalea guaymasensis, assembly GCF_018141425.1. Taxonomy (NCBI): domain Bacteria; kingdom Bacillati; phylum Bacillota; class Clostridia; order Lachnospirales; family Vallitaleaceae; genus Vallitalea; species Vallitalea guaymasensis. Next base: position 1,611,639 of record NZ_CP058561.1, on the reverse strand, counting down.
TCCTTTGATAATCGGCATAGTGTACCCTCCTTTTTAATCATAATTTCTATATGCTCTATAATAAATAAATAATTCCCGCTATAATATAGTTTATCTAATTGGTAAATTTCTTACATTTTTTTGCACGTAAACTAATTACTTCGTATGTATTTTTTATAATTATTAACTGGAACATATTTTTTGGCAATTAATAAATAATAACAGATATTTTTTGAAATTACAATTAACGTTAGGATTTGAAATATGTTCGTTTCCAAAGATATAAGAGGATTAAATATATCTTCTAACTGAGGTCTAGCTCTTAAAAAGGTACATTATATATAATTGAAAATGGAGAAATAGTTCAAGGAAGGAATGAGGGACAGTTCAACTGTCCCTTTTATTTTATTACTTACATTAGACTTAACTGGTAGAAATTACTATAAGTATTAACCATAAATACCTTGGAGATCTTGTTCCAATTCTCTAATTGATTTAAAAATGAACTTGTCAAATTCATAGTTAATTTGATTATGTGACCAAGTGTCAATTTTACGCTTGCATACACTAGATAGAATATTACATTTCTTTTCTATACTGTAGTTATCAATGTTTGGGATATATTTGGAATTTGTTAGTGAAGAGTTATTATGTTTAATCTCGTAGTAAGTCTTTGAAAATTTTTTCCCTATATATTTATTATTCCCACTAAGTAAAAACTTTCCGAGCTTAAAGCGTTTTATTAAGTTAACAATTAACCAGTCAAGTTTGTAAAACACTTCATCCTTATCACATAATTTATAATACTTTACCCACCCATATTGAATATTATTTCTTACACATCCAGTTATTTTTAAATTAAGTTTCCACTTTAAATATTCTTTGTTTCCTTTAATATGTTTTTCTTTAGAATTTATATAATCATGAAATATCTTTTCAAGGGATTTTTCGAACTTTTTTATACTCATATCTTTTATACTTATGCAACTATTATAATAGATGCGATATCCTAAAAATTCTATGAATGTATTTTTGAATATCTCATTATATGTACATTTCTTAGCATTAATCTTTAATGCATAAGTACGATTATTTGTTAGCTCATTTATCATCTTTTGTCTAATTGCTTTACTTTTATTTTTATGGCAAAAAACTATTATGTCATCTACATATCTAAAATAGGAGTATTGTGTGTGATTATAGTGTTTATCATCAAAATCCATAAGATATATGTTGGCTAAAAGATTGGATATTGATACACCTTGGGGGATGCCGATATCATTAATAAGGTCAAACTCTTTTTTTGAAGATGCTTCAATATTAACAGTTTGAGTTGTAATAGCTAAATCAATAATATTATGTAACTTATTACTTTTAGTATTATTTCTTAATTTATGCATCAAAATATTATGATTAATCATACCATAAAAATTACTTATGTCTAGTGTAAAGCAATAATCATAATTTTTAATATCAATAGCTATTTTTTTTATTATATTACTAACCGAGTCATTTCTGATAATATTTTTATACGTATCATCTAGTATTTGTCGTATAATATTCAATACTATTTTATCACGAATTGTTGGAATAGATATAATACGAGGTTTATTGTACTCATCTTTAATTGCTAGTATTTGCTTGTATTTAGTGAATTTATATGAATTATTGTTTATTTTTCTATATATTATATCAAAATAGGCTTGCTTATTTTTCTCAAACTTTCTTCTAGATATTCTATCTATACCTGTGGTTAGCCTACCTTTTTTTATTTCTTCATATGATTTATTTATATTCTTTTTTGTGAAATATGTATTAAAATTCATTTTAAATACCTCGATCTAAAGAAGTATGGGAAAGTAGGTGTAATAAACACTATATATAATACTTTATAATTAATACAAAGGCTCTAAAACTATAGAAATATAAAATTGTATGTACATTTATTCGTCTTAGACAAACTCTTCTTTTTGAAGAACTTTCCCATTTGTAAATTTTACCATAAATCTTTTAAAATATAAAGTAATATTGTATAATTATCTAAGGAGGTAGAACGATTATGAATTTAAAAAAATGTGCAAAATGCGGTCAATACAAACATATATCTGATTTTCATAAAAATAAACGTAATAAAGATGGTCTCCATTCATATTGTAAACAATGTAATGCACAAAAAGCAAAAAGTTATAATAAAACAGAAAAAGGACTACAAAATGTTAAAAAAGCCCAAATGAAACAATATGAAAGTGGATATTTTAAATTTGGAAAGGGAGCCATAAGTAATATGTCAAATAGTGCACAGAAAAGAGGTATAACATTTAATCTAGATGAAAAAACTTTGGCGAATTGGTGGAAAAATAATGGTGATACTTGTTATTACTGTGGTATTAATAAAATTACATATAACAAGATAAGAGAGTATATTATAAACTATACAGGTAATGATTGGGAAATATATAGATTTAAGAAGTTCTTTTCTAAGGGTAATCAGGCACAGATATCTGATTTTACCATTGATAGAGTTGATAATAGTGTAGGATACCAGATAGATAATATAGTAAAATCATGTTGGTTTTGTAATAGTCTTAAGTCAGATTTCTTTAATGAAAAAGAAATGAAAACTATAGGTAAATTAGTAATTTCCAATATACTTACCAAGATAAAGGAAGGTTAATTATGGATAAAAATATATATGATGATTTGGAAAATAGAATATATTTAACAAGAGCTGCAAGAATCTGTGCAGCAGAAAGATGTAAATCATGGAGTCATTTTCTGAATGTGTTAACCATTTGGTACTCCATAAGTATAATAGTGTTTTCAATATTAAATATGATAAATACTACAAAGCCTGAATACATATCAGTATCTCTATTAGCTTTTTCAGTTATTGCTTTTGGTGTACCAGTTATTTCAAATAAATTAAATTATGAAGAACGTTTTAAAAAACATAAGCATTGCTATATAATATTATATAATTTATATCTAGAATTAGCATATAAACAAAACAAAACCCCTCAAGTATTAAATGATATACAAAAAAGATATATTGAACTATTACAACAATATGAAAATCATAATAATTTTGATTATATTAAATCCATATGGAATAACAAACAGCAAAAGATAAAATTATGTAGCAAAATTAAATTCGTACTGTATAGTGGGTTTGTTATTGTAATAAAAGGAATCTTACTTGTTCTTCCAATAGTTATTCCTTGTATTTTTGAGATTATTATGAGTGCATTAAAAATCATTTAGTTCTATATCAAGAATATAAAAACAACGTTTATTTAAAGTAATAATGAACAAAAAGGGACAGTTGAACTGTCCTCATGTCAAGGGTAAAGAGATAAAAAAGATTCATCCGCAAAGCATCAAAACCAACTTCATAGGACATTATAAATGAATTAATATATATATACTGGTAAATTTACCAATAATAATAAATCAATGTGTTTTAAACAGCTAGCTAATTGAAAACACGTTGGTTTTTCTATTGAGTTATTCAGCTTATAAATCCAATTTGACTTATTGTTTCTTCCAGTTAATAAAAGGTAGGAGAAATATTAGGATATGCTAATTTTGACTGATATCTCTAAGTTAATCATTATTACTACTAATACTTAGAGTATTTCTGAAATGTCACTACTTCCATATAAAGTATGACCTTTAATGTATGAAATTTTCAACCAACACAATTATTATACCACCAATTCCTTGGGTTATTTCTACATTTTGAAACATATATATAACCTACATTTTTTAAGAAATAACTTAATTAAAATGGAGTATATATAAGATATATTATCTTATTATATCTTATATTAAAAACGTGGTAAATATTTCTTAACCACTAACACAACCACAATAAACTATCACTTATTACCATTCTTAATATAAAATTCTATATCAAAAAAATCCCTAAGAAGTAAATAAGCACCTCCTATTGCTCCAGATCTATTATTAGAAAAAATAATCAAACGTTCATAATCAGATACTTTTGAATTCAACTTCTGTTTGAAAATCTCTATAAAATTAGGAATGGAATCAATAATTTCACTTGATAAAATCATATATTTAGGATTGAAAATATTTATAACATTATTGGTTGCAATGGCAAGATATTTATAAAAATCATTTACCACCTCAAGTACGTCAATATCATTTTGACTATACAAATATTTAAAATCATTTATGGTTATAGCCTTATTCTTTTTAGTAGACAATCTTTTCAAAATTTCAATAGTACTAATATAACTCTCAAGACATCCCTTATTACCACATGGACATGGAATACCATCTGGTTCAACAATAATATGTCCGATTTCACCAGCGTAACCATGATAACCTAAATATATCTGATTATCTTCCACAATCCCTAGACCAACTCCAGTTCCCATTGTAATCAAAGTTAGGTCACTATTGTCTAAATGAACACTATTATAATAGGCACGAGCATTAGCTTCGTTGTTCAGATTTATTAGACAAGAGTAATGTTTTGATAAATCTTCTAAAAGATTCCTGGATCGCCAAGAGTCATAATCAAAATACTTTATCACATTATCTTTTGATACGGTACCTCTAAAATTTATAGATATTCCTATTATGGGTTGCTCTTTTGGCATTTCCTTGATTAATGAATTAATTGTTTCTAATATTATATTAAAAGAAGAAGAATATTCTTTGTTTGTTTCAGAACAAGTATCGGAGATCATATTAACATGTAGATCAAGAAGAGTACCACTTATGTATGTGGGAGTAATCTCCAAGCTAATGATATATCCTCCATTTCTATTAATGTCATATAAAATGGCTTTTCTGCCTCCAGTTGATGCTGCGATACTGGATTCTGCGATTAAGTTCTTTTTAAGCAATTCCTCTGAAATCGAAGAAACAGTTGCTTTAGATATATTTAATTTTGCAGCTATATCAGTTCGTGATATAGGACCATATTGCAAAAGAGTTTTTATTACTTTTCGTCTATATAAAGGTCGGAGTGTTCGATTTGATAAGCCTTTCATTAATTCACCTCTTACTGTAAAAATATAGAATACACCTACTATTATAAGAAAAAAAACATTTTTAAGCAAATCAAATAATGGATATTTATAAAAAAACTTAATTCAGGTATTGAATTAAGTTGAAATATAGTGTATTATGATAATATAATTATTTTTCTTAAAGGTTATACATATTGTTGGATATAGATATTGATAGTTAACTTATAAACACTTTGTTCAAGTGTTGTATAAAGTCAAATATTGAAAGGTTGATTATGATGAACAAGCATAGTGTATTATATCTTATCATCTTAATACCATTTATCATTAGTGCAGCTATCTTATCATTTTTATTAAGAGAGCAAAATATAATTTATATTTTTATGACAATACTATTTGTTGTAGTTGGCATAGTTTTAGTATTGAAGTTTAGTAATATGCCAATGAAATTAAAGAAATATGAATTAGGAAAAGAAATAGAGATTTCCCAATTAGGTATTAATGATAAAAATATAAAAGTTTATCAATCAAAGACACTTGATGAAGTTGATTTTATGATTCATCCAAAAGATGTTGTTCTGAATATATTTGATAAAAATACTTATATTGTCATAAGTCAAGCATTTTATGCAAATAATAAAAAGTCAATAATAGAGATGCTTATTAGATCTGAGGTTAAAAGAGTCAGAGAAAATTATTATTTGAAATCAATGATGATTTTGTTATGGCCTACATTTATTGTAGTAAATTTGTTTTTGTTATCTATTCATATAAATATTGAATTGGTACATATTGTTAGTTCTAACTTGAAAATGTGGTTAATACCTACAATGATTGTGCTTTCTGTCATTGGCAATATTAAGTGGTTTAATAACTATGTATCAAGGGTTGAAGAAAAATTAGATAACGAATTACTATCAATGTATTCCTATTCTGAGGTTACCGATTATATTGATGTTACTGAAAAATATATAGGAGGTGTAAACGAGGATAAAGTCGGTATCTATGAAGGTGTAGTTAGAGCACGAAAAAAAAATCTTGAAAAGGGGAAAAACATATGCAAACTTTAGATTATGTAGCAGTAATAGGTTTCTTTGTGGTCATGCTAGGAATTGGATTCTACTCGCTTAAAAGTGTTAAAAACTCAGAAGATTTCTTTGTTGGGGGAGGTAAAATACCATGGTGGTTATCAGGTATTTCTCATCATGTATCAGGTTATAGTGGGGTAGTATTTGTAGCTTATGCAGGAGTAGCATACCAATATGGATTGTCCTTATATTTTTGGTGGGGTGTAAATATAGCTCTTGCTGTAATTATTGGTTCCAAATTATTCATACCTCGTTGGCCAAAACTAAGACGTGCATTAGGGATTCAATCACCAACTGAATATCTAAAACTCCGTTATAATAAAGCATCACAGCTAATTATTGCAATTGCTGGAGTTATAGTAAAATTATTTGATGTAGGTGCAAAATGGGCAGCCATGGGTCTTTTATTAAATGGTTTCACAGGGCTTCCTGTATGGACAGGCATTATCATATCAAGTGTTGTATCACTTATTTATATTGCAGTAGGTGGCTTGATTGCTGACTTGTGGACTGACTTTGCACAATTTGTTGTTCAAATTGTTGCGGGACTTGTATTGTTTGTTTCAACTATTATACATTTAGGTGGAATTGATTCAATATTCAATATTTGGAAACAGTTGCCCGCAGAGAATTCAAGAATGTTTGTCGAAGGTACAGGTTCGTATTCATTCGTATGGTCAATACTATTCTTTTTCGTTATTCTATTAAGTTATAGTGGTGGTACTTGGAATCTAGCAACCCGTTTTATTTCTGTAAAAGATGATGTAGCTGCTAAAAAAGCAGGACGTCTATCAGCAATATTATACTTAATATGGCCGTTGATCCTATTCTTCCCAATGTGGGCTGGACCAGTAATAATGCCGGGGTTAGAAGATCCTGCTGCACAGTTATATCCAGGATTGACTAAGATGTTCCTACCTCAAGGGCTTGTTGGATTAGTACTTGCTTCAATGTTTGCTAATACACTTTCAATGTGTACTTCAGATGCAAATACTATTTCAGCGGTTCTTACTAGAGACATATTACCAGAAATAAGTGATAAGTTTAAAAACTTAACAGGTAAAAGATCATTATACTATGCACGTATTACTACCATTGCATTTACAGCTTTAACTATCATTTTTGCTCTTTATAGAGATGTCTTTGGAGATGTAATTGGACTTGTACTCAAGTGGTTCGCTGCTCTACTTGGACCAACTGCGATTCCGTTGTTACTTGGTTTGATGCCACAATTCAAAAAAGCAGATGGAAAGGCAGCAGTCAGCTCAATAATTGGGGGATTGGCAGTATTTGCGTTTACTAACTTAGGATTAGTAACTATTCATCCAACTATTAACTTGATTGCACCATTAGCAGTATCCTTTATCATATATTGCTTGTTTGCATTTGTCATCAACAAAGACAAAGAAGTTAAACCAGAAGTTGAAGAACTTATGAAATCTCTATCCGAGTAATCATAATATATATTAGTGAATATGAGAAGGAACAATTCTCATATTCATTAATTTCAAGGTGGTGTTAATATGAGAGAAACAGGTTATTATAAAGAACAGATAGAAAAAGATTTTTGGCCATATTGGGAGAAATATATAGATACTACTTACGGTGGTGTATTGAATTGCATAAATAATTATGGTGACAAAATAATTAATGAAAAAAAGTATTCATGGTCTCAAGGAAGATTTTTATGGATATTAAGTTCACTTTATGAACTATCAATAAAAGGTATATTGGATATTGACAAAAATAGATTGAAAAATTATATGGATGGAAATTTAAGATTCATTCTTGATAATTGTCTCCTTGAGGATTATAGTACTGTATTCTTACTAGAAAGAGATGGTACAAGAATAAAAGATAAAAAAACAGGTAGATATGATACAAGCATATACTCAGACTGTTTTATCATTATTGGAATCTGTAAATATGTTCAAAATATAGAGGATGAATCTTTAGTTAAAACAATATTGAATATCTTGAATAACACAACTAATAAGATATCAAGTAAACACTTCTATACAGAACCATATCCTATTCCAGAAGGATATGAAACTCATGCTGTTAACATGATAATGGTGAATACATTATATGAAGTGATACAAACACTTGATAAATATAGTATGAAGTATGATAAATATGTGGAGCAGGCTAATAATATGATAAATACTATATTGTATAAGTTGTGTGAAGATGGATTGATAAGAGAATTTGTATATAAAAAGGGGTCAAAGAATAAGAGACTGTTAGATCGTCATGTTACTCCAGGTCATGCCCTTGAAAGTATGTGGTTCATTATTGAATATCTTGAAAAATATCAGGATATCAGGAAACACATAGATACAATTGGAGATATTTCAATAAAATCATTTGATATAGGATGGGATGAAGAATTCGGAGGACTCTTAAGATTTGTAGATAGAGAGGGAGGAGTTCCCAAAGGAGAATCACAGGAAACTTCATTCGAGAATCTGATAATGGATACACATGATATGAAAATATGGTGGCCCCAATCAGAAGCATTAGTCATATTCCATAAATTATATCAATTAACTGGAAATGAAAAATATCTCGAAAGATATAATAAGATTAAGGATTATGTATTTAGAATTTTTCCAAATGAAGAAATTGGAGAATGGATTCAAATCAGACTTAGAGATGGGTCTCCACTAGAAAAAGTTGTAGCTTTGCCTGTAAAAGACCCATTTCATATTATGAGAGCCTTCATTAAGATTATTGAGAGTGAGGAATGATAATGCAGTTAGGGGTATCAAAAATTAGTATTACACCGTCAAAAAAAATAAGACTTGCAGGTTATGCAAATCGTCTTGAGCCGTTTATTGATGTTATACATGATATTTATACAGTAGTTTATTACTTTAGGACAAGCGATGAAGATAAAGTAATTATTTATGGTGATTTGCTTTGGTGGGGCAGTGACTTCATAGATACAATGAATAAGCGAATAAGTCAAAGATTTAATCTAAGTTATGAAAATATAGTTTTTACTGCATCACATAATCACTCAGGACCAGGTACAAGTGAAAATTTTACAGAATTATTGGAAGAAGTAGACAGTGAATATTTGATGGAATTACAAGAAAAAGTGTTAACTGCTATTAATGAATCCCAAAAAAATATGCAGGAAGTAAACTTAAAGAAAGCGGAATATTGTCTTGATATCAATGTATATAGAAGAGTAGATATTGATAATGAAATCAAGATGATGCCTAATCTTGAAGTGAAAGTAGATAAAACAGTTACGTTGTTAAAATTCGTGAACCAAGAAGATAACCCAGTTGGTTTTATTGTACATTATCCTTGTCATGCTAATGTTGCTAATATTAATTATATAAATGGTGATTACCCAGGAGTATTGATGAAATTACTAGATAATCATTACAATACAACAAGCATGTTCCTGCAAGGGTGTACAGGAGATATTCGACCAAAGATTATAGTAGGAAATGAATTTTTCTCAGGAGATATTGAAAGGGTTGAGCAGTTAGCCAATCAGTTCTATGACTCAATTATTACTCAAGAAGAAAGACTGAAATATGAAAACCTTGAATTAGATGAATTAACTATAAAAAAACATATGTTAAATCTTAACATAAATCCATACTTGAATGACCGAGAACTAGAAAAAGAGCTTACTAGTGAAGATGAGCTGAAACGTCAATGGTCAAAAGCTATTATTAAGAAGAAAAACAGAAATTATGAAACGCTAGTTATTACAGAAATCTGTTTTGGTAAAGAACTTACGATTCTTGGATATAATGGAGAAATGTCTGGAGAGTATTCAAGGTTTGCCAAGAAAATTACTGACAAAGACGTATTATCCATAGGTTATACCAATGGAATGATAGGCTATATTCCGACTTCAATACAATTGAAAGAAGGTGGATATGAACCAGAAGGTTCAACTTGGTACTTTGCTTTGAGTGGTCAGCTAGAATGTAAAAATGAGGAAGAAATAAAGGTAGAAATAAGAAAAATATTGGAGGATTGAGTTATGAGTGTAATGAATCAATATCATGAACATGTTTTTGGAATTATCAATCGTATTCATAATGAGGAAAAAGACAGAATTTTAAAAGTTGCTCAGGTTATAGCAGAACACATAAAAAAAGATAAGTTAGTCTATGTTTGGGGACCTGGTGGACATTCTAACCTAGCTACAATGGAGATTTTCTTTCGAGCTGGGGGATTAATGCATATTAATGCTATATTGGATGGGGGAACCATGCTTAATCATGGGGCACTTCGTTCAATGCAAATCGAAAGACTGCCTGGTTATGGAAAAGTTGTCATCAATGATTATGGAATAGGAGAAGGAGACTTAGTAATTATAGTTAATGCATATGGAATTAATGCTGCAACAATTGAGGCAGCGTTAGAATCCAAAGAAAATGGTGCTACGACAATAGGTATCTGTTCATTTGAGCATGCTGAAAGTACACCACAAGATCATATTGCTCGTCATCCATCAAAGAAGAATCTCCATGAAATAGTTGATTATGCTATTGATAGTAAAATACAAGTTGGAGATGCAGTAATAAAATTAGATAATTTCGAACAAAAGATAGGTGCATTAAGTACCTTTGCAAATGCATATGTGATGAATTGTATAGTGATTGAAGCAATTGACATGTTAGTGAAACAAGGAATCAAACCTCCAGTATGGATGAGTGGAAATGCTGATGGCGGAGATGAATGGAATAATCAATTCCTTGGAAAATTCAAAGATAAAATTAAGGTGTTGTAGATGAAAACAATATTAATAAAAAATGGGAATATAATAGAAAAAGACGGTATTAAAAAAGGTTCTGTACTAATTAAAGATAAAAAAATTGAACAAATATTTTATACAGAAGATTTCAATTGTAATTATGACATGGTAATAGATGCAAAAGAACAATATATATCTCCTGGATTCATAGATATACATACCCACGGTGGTGGAGGGCATGATTTTATGGATAACACTGAAGAAGCTATATATAAGGCTGTTTATGCACATATGGTACATGGAACAACTAGCATTGTTCCAACTACCTTGACCAATACTAAAGAGAACCTAAACACTTTCATGAACATCTTTAATAACATTGATCTAAACAAAAAAGGTTATCCAAATATTCTTGGATTACATCTTGAAGGTCCTTATTTTTCTTATGGACAACGTGGAGCTCAAGATCCAAGATATCTAAGGAATCCAGAACCAGAAGAGTATAATAAGATTCTTTCATTAACTGATCGAATCATTAGATGGTCTTTAGCACCAGAGCTTGAAGGAGCACTTGAATTTGCACAAGTATTAAAAGAAAAGAAAATCAATTGTTCTATAGCTCATACTGAGGCAACATGTGAAGAGGTTAAGAAGGCTTATGAAAATGGGTATATATGTCTTGTTCATTTCTATAGTGGTATGAATAGTGTTATTAGGAAAAATGCATATAGAGTAGCAGGAGCTGTCGAAGCAGGTTATTTACTTGATGATATCTATGTAGAAGTTATTGCTGACGGAAGCCATTTACCTAAAGAACTATTAGAATTAATATACAAGATCAAGAGAAAAGATAGAATATGTTTAGTAACAGATTCAATGAGAGCCGCAGGAATGCCTGATGGTTTATATACCTTAGGCGGTAAAGATTCAGGATATGAAGTAGTTGTAGAAGATAATGTGGCAAAATTGACAGATCGAAGTGCTTTTGCTGGAAGTGTAGCAACCTCAGATATTCTTCTGAAAACAATGTATTATAACACAAGTGCATCATTGGACGAAGTAGTAAACATGTTGACAATAAATCCTGCAACATTACTAAATATTGAAGATCAAAAAGGTTCAATAGAAATAGGTAAAGATGCTGATATTATTATTTTTGATGATAAGCAAGAAATTTCGTTAGTGATGGTTATGGGAGATATAAATATAAATAAAATATAACGAGGGAGACAATAATGAAATTTCAAAAAGATAAACTAGTGGTTGAAGTCTACGGAAATAGAGAGTTAATGGGAAAAGCCGCAGGGAAAGATATTGCTGATTCAATCAAAAACCTACTAAAAAAACAAGAAGAGGTTAACATTATTTTTGCTGCTGCTCCATCCCAAACAGACGTATTCAAGTATCTAAAAGAAGCAGATGATGTAGATTGGAGAAGAGTAAATGCAATGCATATGGATGAATATCATACCTTGAATAATAACCATAGTGCAAAGTTCGCTAATTTTCTAGAGCGAGAATTATTTTCCAACATCAATTTGAAAAATATATATTATCTAAAAGAACGAGATGAAACAAAAGAAGAAATAATTGCTAAATATCAAAAAATACTAAAAAACAATAAAATAGATATAGTTATTTGTGGAGCAGGAGAAAATGGACATATCGCTTTTAATGACCCACATGTAGCCAATTTCCAGGATAAAGAATTGATAAAAGAGATTACACTTGATGAAGCATGCCGTATTCAACAAGTGAATGATGGATGCTTTTCCTCACTGGATGAAGTACCAAAACAAGCTATAACATTGACTATTCCAGCATTAATGAGTGCTAATCAAATATTTTGCATAGTCCCTGGAAAACTGAAGCATCAAGCAATCAATAAATTGCTTAAGGGAGAAATTACAGAAGAGGTTCCAGTATCAATTATTAGAACTCATAATCAAGCAAAACTATATTTAGATCAAGATTCTTATATAGGATAAATTTAAATTAAAACATGTAATTAGTATTAAATTATTATATGTATCCCTGTCTATCTGGCAGGGATATTTTTATTGCCTTACATTAACTGCAAAATTCAAAAAATTAGCTATATATAAAAATCATACCTGAAATTAACCAATAATATTTATAAAATCTGACTTTGAAAAAGATAATGGGTTATTTTGTCAAAATAACAAGAAAATAAAAAAAATTAATAATTGACTTTTAATATCATACTATGTATAATATTTGTGCATGCATTTTTAAGGGATAATTACAAGGTGAGTACATAATCTCATTAATCTTGTGTCCTTATGTAAGGAACTTTACAAATGAAAGGGGGATTGACGATGGCAAAAAATCCATTTGATTTAGAAGTTAAAGTTGATAAAATTAATGGTGCAGAATTAGACGGTCTTTATACGTCTACTTGTTACACATCATCTTGTTATACATCTACTTGCTATACATCTACTTGTTATTCATCTGACTGCTATACTGGTCAAAATATGTGTGGATACACTCATACTTCAAGTTGTTAATGTATAGAGTAAAGTAATATTAAACATCAAAAAACATCTTAGTGATGTTTTTTGATGTTTATATGGAATGAAAGGAGATAATAATGAGTAATCAGAGTATATTCAAATGTCTTGATTTTTTTATATTACGAACGCCTATACTATCTACAAATGTATTTGAAAATAAGTTAACATCCTTTAATGCACCTATTTTAGATGAATTATGGGAATTTACACAAGATCCCTTAATCAGAGAAGCAATAGCTGTTTCGAGTATATCACTTCTGGATGCTCTAACTAACCTTTCACCAGATAGTCCATCCCGTAAAAGAGAACAAGTTGCCAGAGCTTTTTTACGTTATTTGATAAGAATGTCTACTAGACCAACACCTTTTGGTTTATTTTCTGGAGTGGCGTATGGAGAGTACGGAGATTATTACAAAGTTGCATTAAGGAGTACTGAGTATCATGAAAAGCGTACTCGTCCTGATATGGACTGGTTATTCAAGATAATAGCACAAATGGAGAATGACCCTAACCTAATCAAGCAACTAATAGTAATGGCAAATACTATGGCTTATAAAGTGGGTAATAGAACATACCTTCCATACTTAACGAATTTAGGTCAGGCTAAGGGGAAAGGCAATGAAATGGAACGTACATCAGTACGGACTACAAGCGCTGTCAAACAAGCCCTTAACTTATCAGAGAAACCTATGACCTACAAAGAATTAGTTAATAAGTTAAATGTTGAATATCCAGATACGCCACGCGAGCAAATAAACCAATTTGTTTATCAGTTATTTAAACAAGAGCTGTTAATTTCCAATTTACGTCCACCTCTAATAGAGGCAAATCCATTAAATTACCTATTACAACGTATAGAAGATATAAAAGGGATAGATAAATTAAAAGCTCAGTTACAAGAAATATCCTTCATGATAGATATGTATGATAGAACCCTATTAGGAGAAGGCGAAGAATTATATCGAAACATAATTAAGAAGATGAAAAAAATAGCCGAAAGTAAAAATTATCTACAGGTTGATCTTAAGATTCAAAAGGATGAAGTAGTCTTACCCATTTCTATTAAAGAAGAAGTGGAAAAAGCAGCAGAAGTACTGTGGAAAATCAGTGATAATGAATACGGATTATCACACTTCTTGGAATACAGAAATGATTTCATAAAAAAATATGGATCATCAAGAGAGGTTCCATTATTAGAGTTATTGGATGAAGAGATAGGATTAGGTTCACCAGCTACATATGAATATCCACCTTCCAAAAGAAACCCAAAGGAAAATAGAACTGAGTTTCAGCAACGGAAGAAGTATTTGTTATCACAATGGTTAACTATGACCTTATTAAAGGGAGAACAAGAAATTGTTCTAGATGATGAGAAAATAGAAGAATTAGCAGGAGAAGAGGTTGACAGCCGCTATGCCCCTCGCTCTTTTGAACTCTTTTTTTCATTGGCTGCTGATTCAAAAGAAAGTGTAGAAGCAGGAGATTATACTCTTATAAGTGGAGCAACAGCCCTTTCCTATGGTGCAGGAAGGTCAATTGGGAGATTTACTGACATTATGGGTTCTGAGTTTCAAGATGAGCTAAAAAAATTTGGGAAATCAGAACAAGAGATGTGTTCAGATGGAATATTAGCCGAATTGGTTTACTTACCCATAGATGGCAGAGCAGCTAATGTAGTATTAACCTATGATAATCGTAACTACGAGATTGTTATGGGGACAACATCTTCTAAGAAACCAGAGAATATTATTCCTTTATCAGATTTGGTGGTTGGCATAGATAAGAGAGGATTCTATCTTAGGTCATTAAAACTTGGTAAAGAGGTTATAACTGTAGTTAATCATATGTTCAATGGATCTAATTCACCTAATGTCTATAGATTCCTTAGAGAATTGTCTATGGAGAGGCAGAGGAATATTGAAAATTTACATTGGGGAGAATTTAATTCATTGCCATTTTTGCCTCGTATAAAATATGGACGTTGTATTTTATCCCCTGCTAGATGGATTATTAATAAGGAAACATTCCCTATTGAAGATAATATGAATAAAGAAGAATGGATAGAAAAATTTGATACATACAAAAAAGAATTGCGACTTCCAAGGTATGTCTACTTGACTCAAACAGATAATAGATTATTGTTGGATTTGAATGAGAGTGAGCATATTGACGAAATACGGAGAGAATTCGCTAAGCTTGGGTTTGGGCAAGGAATTATTTTAACTGAATTGGGGCATGAATTAGGAGCCCTTCCTAAAAGTCAAGAGGGTAGTTATTATACAGAATTTGTTTTTCCAATCATTAGAAATCCTGCAATAAAAAATAGGGAATCAATACCTAAAAGGCAGTATAAACCAATTGACCTTGCTGAACGTTTTAAGCTCCCAGGAAGTGAATGGATGTATGTTAAATGGTATGGAGCCTGGAATCGTATAGAGGAATTTTTGGGAGGTCGATTAAGAGAATTCTGTTATAAAGCAGAGCAGAATGGTTGGATTGGGTCTAGTTTCTATATGAGATATGCTGACCCTGATGGACATATAAGGTTACGTTTTTTTGGTGAACCTAAGAAATTACAAAGTGAGTTTTTACCACAACTCAATATTTTTGCCAATAATTGTTTGAAGGAAGGTATGCTTTCACGTATGGTTATTGATACATATGACCCTGAAATTGAACGATATGGTGGTCGGGAATTAATAAACATCGCAGAGCAGTGGTTTTGCATAGACAGCAAAATTGTAATGGATTGGATAAAATTAAATGAACAAGGTATTTTACCTATAGAAAAAGATTTATTGGCAGTTATAAGTATTATTGATATCATGGAGCAATTTGGATTGACTTTTGAAGAACAACTTGCTTTCTTGGATAAGATTGTTAACTATAAAAATTATCTTGATCTATTTAGGTCAAAGAGGTCACTGTATATGAAATTAGGCGATACAAGAGATGGATTTGCAGAGCTTAGGAGACATGAAGCAGGACAATTCTTATTACCAGCATTGCAGGCAAGAAGTAATACATTGAATTATTATGGAGAACAATTATCTAAGAAAGAGCTTAGTGGAGATTATTATGTTAAATCCATTGATGCAATGCATAGTATAATCCATCTTCATATAAACAGATTATACGGTATTGATAGAGGTGATGAAACGAGAGTACTTACTTTGGTACGTCATACGCTACACAATTTAGTATACATTCGCAGGAGGTGAACATAATGGCGGTAGATAGAGAGGATTCAAGTGTAATGTCTATAGCTAATATATTAAAATCGTTTAGGTATTGGCCTCGTATCATGGGGCTGTTATGGGCTACAGATGCAAAAAGTTTGATTGCAATAATGATTTTGAATCTATTTCATGGTATTTCACCAATCATTGTTTTGATATTGACCAAAGACTTGATTAACTCCATTACTTATTCATGGACCGAAGGCTTTAATGTAATCCTTAAGGCATTTGCCATACTAGTTGCATTTACACTGTTAAGTCAGTTGCTGAATCTGATTCAGAGTTATATAGAGAGCTTATTCAAAGTCCTTTTGATGAATAGAATAAATAAGCTAATAATGGAAAAATCAGTATCATTATCATTGAAGGATTTTGAGAACTCGGAAGTTCAAGATGCTTTGAAGCTTGCTCAAAATGAAGCAGGTCATCGTCCATATCAGATTATGCAGCAGATGATGTCATTAATAAGCGGTATTGTAACACTTATCTCTGCGGCAGGAATGCTGATAATTTTCAGATGGTGGATGGCTTTTATATTGCTTATTATACCATTTACATCATTTTATTCTTTTCTTCGTATAGGACAGCAAGAGTTTCTAGTACAGTATAATCGTATACCTAAGATGAGGAAGGCGTGGTATTATTCTTATCTAATGACAAACGATAAGAACTTCAAAGAAGTGAAACTGTATCAACTAGGGAAATATCTTCAAAGATGTTACAATGGTCTATTCAAAAGCTTCTATAAAGAAGATAAGAAAATTGCCAAAAAAAGGTTGAGTACAGGAATTATATTTCAAGTTATTAACGTTATTGCTAACGTATTAATGATGGTAGTTGTACTTAGGTCTGCATTTCTTAGGGAGATAGAAATCGGAACTGTAGTGGCATTGACTCAGACTATAACTATGACACAGAGTAACTCACAAGCACTTATATCTGGGATACTTTCATTATGTCAACATAACCTTTTTCTAAAACAGCTATTTATATTCTTGGACTTGAAAGTCAGTAAGAATGATAAAGGTAAACGTACTGATATAATGGAAATTGAGACCGTTGAGTTTAAAAATGTATCTTTCATGTATCCAGATACTAATAGATATGCTCTTAATAATGTAAGTTTCAAGTTGAAGCGTGGAGAAACAATGGCAATCGTTGGACGAAACGGTTCAGGTAAAACTACACTCATGAAGATATTAACTGGATTATATGATGATTTCAAAGGTGACATCCTTATTAATGGAATATCCATACGTTCATTTAATCAAGAAGCATTACGCAATCATATGGCTGTAGTTTGTCAGGACTTTGTTCAGTATGAACTTAATATGAGGCACAACATAGGATTTGGTAATGTCAATAGACTTGAACGTGATGACGAATTGTTAGAATCAGCAAGAAGAGCTGGAATAGATGATTTGGTAGATCAGTTACCACATGGATTGGATACCCAGATTGGAAGGTTGTTCGATCAGGGTAGTCAATTATCTGGAGGACAATGGCAGAGGGTTGCGATTGCCCGTGCATTTATGCGTAAGGCTGATTTGTATATACTTGATGAACCTAGTTCCATGTTAGACCCAGAATCTGAACTCCAAGTGTTTGAGAAATTCAGAGAACTGATTCACCAGCATATAGGTATATTCATTTCACATCGATATACCTCAATAAAGTATGCAGACCATATAATCATGATGGATCAGGGAGAGGTTGTTGAACAAGGAAGCCATATTGAATTGATGAAAAAAGACAGTATGTATGCTTATCTATATAAAATGCAGCTATCTGCATATAGTGATAATGATAAGGAGGAAGTACAATATGAAATGGTCTCAGGTGACAGATGAAGAAATTCGTAATAAGATACAACGGATTGTTGATGATGGAGCACATAGATTAGTTAATCCAGAGCAGATTCAAAAGGATATGCTTGAATTAATTAACATACGTAAAGAATCTGGAAAAGATTACATACCTTGGTCACCTATTGATTTAGCTAGAGGGTATAGTGGTTTTTGTGTGATGTTTGGAGCTTTGGATAGGGCGTATCCCCAAGGGGGATGGGATAGTATTGGACATCCCTACTTACAAAAGATACAGAGAGTAATCATGAAAGAGGGGATCAGAGAATTTAGTCTTTGGACTGGTATTGGTGGTGTAATAATAGCAGCAAGAGCATTATCACGAGATGGAACCAGATATGAGACCTTCATAAAAGAATTGAATTCATTTTTCATAAAGTCATTTCCTAGTATGATGCAGTATATGGAATCAAGACTAAAACAAGGTATTTCTCTAAAAGAGTTTGATGTTATTCAAGGGTTGAGCGGTATTGGGCGCTATGTACTTTGTTTCATAGAGGAAAAAGAGATGAGACTGGCAATGGAACAGATTCTTGAATATCTGGTGAAGTTATGTGCAGATAAAGAGCATAAAGGATTAGTTGTACCTGGCTGGTATGTATCGTCTGATAGATGTACTGGATATGATAGTAAAGAATATCCCAATGGTCACTTCAACTGTGGAATGTCACATGGTATACCTGGTGTTCTTGCTTTGATGTCCATAGCTTTGATGAAGGGAGTAGAAGTATCTGGTCAGCGTGAAGCTATACATAAGATTGCTAACTGGATTATAAAGTGGAAAGAAAATGATGAATATGGACCACTTTGGCCAGCTAGAATCTCATGGGAAGAGAATAAGAAAGGTAAATCAAGAAATGTTGTTCCAAGAGAAGCTTGGTGCTATGGAGGTCCTGGAATTGCACGTGCACTTTGGTTAAGCGGCATTGCAGTTAACAACGAAGAATGGAAGAGTGTGGCACTAGAAACATTCAGAGGGACTGCCATGAGACCAAAGAGTAAATGGAATATAGAATCTGATACATTTTGTCACGGGAGAGCAGGATTACTTCAAATGGTACAGAGAATGTACTCTGAAAGTGGAGATAAAATTATTGGAGAATTACGGGATAAGTTATTAGAACAAGTACTGAATTTATGGAATCCAGAAGAGCTTTATGGATATCAGGAAAAAGAATCTTCAGATAAGCAGGATATAGCTGGATTACTAGATGGAGCAGCTGGAGTATTTACAGTATTAATAGGATTGATACAGGAACAGGATACAGATTGGGATTTAATATTTTTGATAAGGTGATAATTTTAGATGAAGATGAGGCATAGCCTCTTTTTTTATACCATAATTTTACATTCATTTAACAACTATATAATAATAACTTTATACTGATAAGTTACATTAATATAGTAAATAAACCAAGGAGGCAGAATTAATGAAAAAGAAAATTATAGGTATTGCTTTAATGACTATGATGATATTATCATTATCCCTACAATCAAATGACATATTAAAAGCAGTAAATAGCACTGTATTAGCTAACACAAGCGTGAAAACACCAAAGTACATATTTTATTTTATTGGAGACGGAATGGGTACTTCTCAAAGACAGATATCAGAGTACTATCTACAAGAGATATCAGGGGATAAAGACAAGAAACTTGTAATGAATACATTTCCTCATTCAGCCATAAACACAACACATTCCCTTAATACATTAATAACTGATTCAGCAGCTGCAGGTACAGCACTTGCTACTGGTCATAAAACTAATAACGGGGTAATATCAAAAGATGTTGAGGGAAATAACTTAAAAACTCTTATAGAGAGTGCAGAAGAAAAAGGCATGGCAACTGGATTAGCATCAACAACACGTATAACTCATGCAACACCTGCTGTTTTTGCATCACATAATGAGAGCAGAGGTAACGAAAATGACATAGCAGTTGATTTTTTGGATAGTGGAGTTGATTATATTGTTGGTGGTGGAGTAAGACATTTCTTACCTATGGACTTTACAGATAATCAAACAGATGCATTCGGTGGAAAAATCTATTCAAAACGTAAAGATGACAAAAATGTACTAGCAGATTTCAGAAATGAAGGATACACAGTAAGATACGGAGTAAAAGGAGCAGAAGAGTTTAGGAATGATGTATTTAAAAAAGGTGATAAATACCTTAATCTATTCACAGCTTCACATTTACCATACACAATAGATGATGAAAATAATGATAAATATCATGTACCAACATTAGCAGAGATTACTAGCAAAGGTATAGACTTATTATCAAAAGATGAAGATGGATTCTTCTTTATGATTGAAGGTGGACGTATTGACCATGCCTGTCACCCAAATGACCCATCAGGAACTATTATGGATACGCTTGCTTTTGATAAAGCAGTAGAGGAAGCATATGAATTCTATAAAAAACATCCACAAGACACGTTGATTATCGTTGTTGGCGACCATGAGACAGGTGGTCTTGGAATGGGCGTTAATACTGATTATTTCTTGAATCTTCAAGAGCTTGAAAAAGCAATAATGTCAATAGAAGAATTTCAAGGCAGTTATACTGGTGATAGAAAAGAATATTACAATTTGATTGGTGAGAAATTTGGTTTGACTGAGTTATCAGATGAAGAAAAAGCTATTATTGATAAAGGAATGGACATGGTAGATAAAGAGATAATTGATCCTGGCAATGCTTATAAATACGATGAAGCAGCAATGGCAGTAACACATGTATTATCAGAGCGAGCTGGTATTTATTGGACATCTTATGCACATACAGCAACTCAAATACCTATGTCAGCTATTGGTGTGGGAGCAGAGAATTATAATGGTTTTATGGATAATACAACCATAGCTGAAATTACTGCAAAAATAGCAGGATTAGAATTAAATTAACCTAATCTAAATACTACACAGTATTTCTTACATTAAGGGGCTGAATAATGACAAGAGCATTATTAACAGTTCCTTAATTTATATAGTTTCAGAGAGACATAAAGGAGTTATAATAATGAATAAAAAAATTAGAGTATCATTTATATACGGTATATTATGCATAATTATATTTCTGCTTTTCATCCAATCCAATAAATCCTCAGACAAGTATAATAAGAATGTTAGAGAAATAAAAGCCAAAGTTATTGAAGTAGATGATAGTAATGTTGTAAAAGCAGGTGTTTCAGCAATTGGGTTTCAAGAATTGAAGGTTATTGCAGGGAATAGTAACTATAAAGGTGAGACCATAGATGTAGAAAATCAGCTTGTAGGTAAACTGGATTATGATAACTATTATAAGATTGGTGACATAATCATTATTGCAGTCAAGACGGAAAATGATAAAATCATTGATGCAAAAGCTGTGGATCTATATAGACAGAATTATCTAGGATTCATCTTTTTGGTATTTGTGATTTTACTAATTATATATGCTAGAAGTATTGGAGTTAAAGCCTTACTTTCATTTATATGTACTATGTTCATATTATGGAAATTTTTGATACCTAATCTATTACAAGGAAAAAATCCATTGATAATAGCCTTTATAACTCTTTTCGCTTTATCTGCCATTATATTATTCACAGTAGCAGGATTCAATAAAAAGGGTATATCAGCATTCTTAGGTACTTTATCAGGTTTGTTGATAACTCTAGTACTGACTATGGTAGTTGGGGATAAATTAGGATTAATGGGAATGACATCTCCATATGCAGAAACAATTGTATTCAGTGGATATTTTGACCTTAATATGAAATATATTTTTTATGTAGCCATTATAATAGGGTCTTCAGGAGCTGCAATGGATATAGCGATGGATGTATCTTCAGCCTGCCAGGAGATAAAAAACAAAAAAAAGAATATTACCCAAAGAGAACTTATAAAATCAGGATTCAATGTAGGCAGAGACGTAATAGGTACAATGACAACCACATTACTTCTTGCATACTCTGGGGGTTACCTAACATTACTTATGCTATTTCAGATAAGGGATTCAAGCTTTACAAGAATCATAAACATGAAAATAATATCAGCAGAGATAATGAGAACACTGATCGGAAGTATTGGGTTAGTAATAGTAGCACCAATAACAGCAATTATCGCAGGTATTTTAATGGGGACAAAGGTAATAAAAAAACTAGACTAAAGCTAGGCTTTAGTCTAGTGGATAAGGTTGTTGTAATCATACCATATATATTATATACTCTTTGTCTGAGATTGAAGCCATAAGCACTCATCTTCGTTAAGATGAGGAGAAAGCTTATTATACACTTCCTGGTGGTAGTTGTTTAGCCAATCTTTTTCATCACAGGTAAGTATTGTAACATCAATACCTTTTAAGTCTATAGGACAATAGGATATTGTGTCAAATGCCATAAAACGGCCATCAGAATTATTCATTACTTCTTTGACTAGTATAGAGTTTTCTATACGTATACCATGTTTATTTTCTTTGTAGATACCAGGCTCGTTAGTAAGATACATTCCTTCTTCAATAACTACATCACTAGATCCTTTACGGATTCTAGCAGGTCCTTCGTGTACACCTAATAAGAAACCTACTGAATGACCAGTTCCACACTTGTAATCCATATATTCTTGCCAAATAGGCTGTCTTGCTATAACATCAAGATTAGAACCAGTAGAACCATGTAAGAATACTAGACGTGCAAGAGCAATATGTGCCTTCACAACTAGAGTATAATCATGTCGTTCTTCTTCTGTTATATCACCCAAAACAATGGTACGGGTTATATCAGTAGTACCATCATGATATTGTCCACCGGAATCAAGTAAGAAAAATCCTTTTGGTTTTAATGTCTTGGTAGTTGCCACATCAGGTTTATAATGCATCATTGCCGCATTTTCTTGATAAGCTGGGATTGTTGCAAAACTATCTTCTATATATAGAGGATTTTCTTTTCTGAAACTTGCTAATTTCTCTGCTGCAGTAATTTCTGTTATATCTCCACTTGGAACAGCTTTTTCTAACCAATACAAGAATTTTACTAGTGCAACACCATCTTTTATTTCACATTCCTTCAAATTCATGATTTCAGTATCATTAAGTTTAGCTTTTACAATAGCTGTAGGTTCAAGTGTCTCTACAATACGGCTTGAAGAATCAATCATTGACTTTAGACCGTAATTTAACTTAGTAGGGTCATAGGTAACTGTTAAATCCTTAGTATATATTTTTATATCATCAAATATATCCTCATAAGCTTTTATGACAATATTTTGTTCTTCCAGTATTGCTCGAACATCTTCAGGAACTTTATCAAGTTGTATATATAGAATAGCTTCGGTCAAAGTTATTATTCCATAAGCATATGGGATAGGGGTGTATATGATATCATTACCTCTAATATTAAATAGCCAAGCAATATCATTGAGAGAGCTGATCAAATATATTTCTGAATCTTTCTTTTTCATTTCATTTCGTATTGAATCAATTTTTTCAGCAGCTGTTGAACCTGTATATTTTATATCATGATAAAAAACTTTGTCAGTAGGTAGAGCTGGTCTGTTCTTCCATATATTTGATATAAGGTCTATATTGCCTACAAGCTCTATTTTATCATTATTTATTACATTTTTAAGCATTTTCATGTCATTCACTGAGAATAAACGCTGGTCGAATCCTATTTTTTCACCAGCCTTAATGTTATCTTTCAACCATTCCTGATATGTAGGTACACCTGGTTCAAGCATTTTATATAGAACAACTTCACTATCACTGAGTTGTTTTTCAGCCTGAATAAAATATCTGCCATCAGTCCATAGACAACTTTCTGACATAGTAATGATAACTGTTCCTACTGAACCGGTAAATCCTGATATGTAAGCTCTGCTCTTGTAGTATTCAGCTACGTATTCGCTTTGATGGGGGTCAGCACTGGGGATAATATAGGCAGATAAGCCTTCCTTCTTCATTTCTTGACGTAATAATTCTATACGTTCATTTACTGTAATTTCAGCCATTTTCATACATCCTTTCATAACTTTTTATAACGTAGAGATAATCGTTACTGGTATTGTATCAAATTATACTTTTTAATAAAAGCCTATAACATAAATAATATCATTTAATTAAATTATAAAACAAAAAACTTATTTAACAATAGTTATTGTATGTTTTAGTATATATGTTAGGCTCTTTCACTTTAGTAATGTCAAATGCATATAATAGTAAAAAAAGCAGAAGGATAATATATGTTTAACGAAGAAATTGAAGCTACCAGATTCGGCAGAGGCAGACGTCCTTACCGATACAGATACCCTAGGTATTATCCATATTCATACAGGAGATATCCCTACTATTATAGAAGAAACCCCTATTATGTAAGATATCCATATTATAGAAGACCTTATTACTATGGAAGACCTTACTATTATGGAAGACCTTACTATTATGGAAGACCTTATTACAGACCATATAGAGGAAGAGGCAGAGGCAGACTATATGGCATGGAAGAAGATAATTATTCAGATATCATATATGTATAGAAGGATAATAAAATATAAAAGCACAGAGAAATCTGTGCTTTTATATTTGGAGCAATATGAACTTGTCTTATCTTAACCAAGAATGGTTTGTAAATCATGGTCTGGTGTTGAGATAGACTGTAGATTGAATTTATCAACCAATACTTGAAGAATATTTGGAGTTATGAAAGCAGGTAATGTAGGTCCAAGATAAATATCTTTCAAACCAAGGTATAACATTGTGAGTAATACCACAACCGCTTTTTGTTCATACCATGTTATAATATAGGACAATGGAAGATCATTCACATCACATTCAAATGCTTCTGATAAAGCTAAAGCAATCTTAATAGCTGAATAAGCATCATTACATTGACCTACATCCAGTATCCTTGGGAATGGACCTATAGAACCAAGGTCTAATTTGTTGAATCTATATTTACCACATGCAAGAGTTAATATAATAGTATCTTTTGGTGTCTTTTCAGCAAATTCTGTATAATAATTTCTTCCAGGTCTAGCTCCATCGCAGCCACCAATCAAGAAGAAATGCCTTATTTTACCCTCTTTGACAGCATTAACAATTGTATCTGCATTACTTAGGACAGCGTTTCTGGCAAATCCCATAGGTATTCTTTTTTCTGGTTCATCTGCAGTGAAGCCTTCTAATTTTAAAGCTTTTTCTATAACAGGTGTAAAATCCTTATGACCATCAACAGTAGGTATGTGGGTTACATCAGGCCAGCCAACAATACTTGAAGTGAATAACCTGTCTTTATAACTTTTTCTAGGTTTCATTAAGCAATTACTTGTCATTAATATTGCACCAGGCAAATTATCAAACTCTTTTTGTTGATCTTGCCAAGCACCACCAAAATTTCCTATTAGATGTTTGTATTTCTTTAATCCTGGATAAGCATTACAAGGAAGCATTTCTCCATGGGTATATATATTGATACCTTTACCTTCAGTTTGTTCAAGTAAATCTCCTAAGTCATTTAGATCATGACCTGACACTACAATAAAAGGTCCTTTTTTCTTGGTTATGAGCATTTCAGTGGGTTCTGGATCACCAAAAGCACCAGTATTTGCTGCATCTAGCAGCTCCATACATTTGAAATTGGTCTTGCCAAGTTCCATGTTAAGGTTGAAATAATCTTCAACGGTTAAATCTCTATCAAGGGTAGAACTAAGAGCCTTAAACATGAAATTAGCTATTTCAGCATCATATTTTCCAAGTACGTATGCATGATGAAAATAAGCTCCCATACCTTTTATCCCATATATTAACAACTCTCTTAAAGAACGAATATCCATATCTAAGTCTTCGTCGTCCATAACACCTAAGTTTTTCATATTGGGAATACTGAGAATCTCTTCTTTTGTTTCAGGAGCAATATAATCTGCTCCTTCAGGTGCATCAGAAGTTGAAGCTTTATTCATTAAGTCTTTTTTGTAGTAATTGGTTTTTTTGATATATTCAACGAATCTTTCTGGTGCAAAGTTAACATTGGTAAGTGTTGCGAATACACACTCCGTACAAAACTCTCCTAATTCTCTAGGTATAACCTGTCCATCTTCAATTAATTTTGTTGCATAGTAACCTAAGCCTTTTAATAGGAAAATTAGAACGTCCTGCATTTTAGCTACATTCGGGTCTTTGGTGCAAATGCCCATTTTAGTACAACCTTTACCCCCTGCTGTTTGTTCGCATTGATAACAAAACATAGCATTGTCCATATATACATCCTCCTAAATATTGTTTTTATGGTTTCTTCATATTTATCTTGGGCTAATCATAAGAAGAATATTCTACAATTGGAAGAATATTAATTTTAATTATGGATGTAAACAATAAATAATAGATTTCTAAATAAATATCTAAGTGTAATAATTGAATATGTAGGATATTAAATATAATATAATCATGTTATAATGAGGCTAATATTTATTAGATGGAAAAAAACGAATAAATGAAAGGAGTAATATATATGATAAATAATGTCAAAGATGATTCATTAATCTTATTTCAAGGAGACAGTGTTACTGATTGTGGAAGGACAAGTAATGAATATTTAGAACTTGGTTTTGGTTATGCTAATATGGTTGCATCATGGTTAACAGCATTACATCCAGAAAAACAATTACGATTTCTTAATAGAGGAATAAGCGGTAATAGAGTATCAGACCTTAAAAAAAGGTGGCAAGAAGATTGCATCGACCTAAGACCAGAAGTAGTTTCCATATTGATAGGTATCAATGATTGCTGGCGTAGATATGATAGTAATGACCCTACTTCAGTTGATAGCTTTGAAATTACATATAGACAGATTCTTACGAATATAAAACAAAAATTAGAAGCTAAGATTATCATTATGGAACCTTTCTTATTACCTGTAATTGAAGAATCAGAAGGCTGGTCTGCTGGGCAGGATAAATGGAGAGAAGACTTAGACCCTAAAATCCATGTAGTAAGATCTCTAGCAAGAGAGTTCAATGCTGAATTTATTCCTCTAGATGGTATATTTGCAAGAGCAGCAACAATCCAGCCTATGGAGAAATGGACTTTGGATGGAGTTCATCCTACACAAGCAGGACATGCATTAATAGCAAGACAATGGTTGAAGGCTTTTGGAGTTGTTGAAAAAATGTGATCAAATAATTGATTATTGATTTTTGAGTCTATACAAATATGAAGGGAATAGATATTCATGTTTATGAAAAAACAAATTTCGGTAGTAGTCTTGGATCCATTGGCTGGTGCGTCATATGCAGAAGAAGTAGAAAGTTTGTTCGGTGAATATGCCGAAATTGTTGTATATAGTGTGCGTGACGGATCCGCTATAGGAAAGTTGCCAAGAGCTGATTTATTTGCCATTTCAACTGATGCTTATGGCTCTACAGAAGAAGTTGATCGCCATGTGCCGGTAGATAGCGAAGTGATGTCAATTGAAGTTACTTTCCTATGGAAAACATTGGAACAATTATGGAAAATTCCAGAAGGTACATCTGTGTTGTTGGTAAACGTAACTGAGACTATGGCTCGTGAAGCAATTACTCAACTGAATGCGCTTGGAGTGAACCATTTACGGTTTATTCCATTTTATCCTGGAGCCATATTAGATGAGAAGGTTGACATTGCATTGACACCTGGAGAATCACGTTATGTGCCTGATGAAGTTAAAATGGTTATAGATTGTGATCACCGTCCATGTTCATATGGGATGATGATTGAGATGGCGCTTCGACTGAATCTGGAGAATTTATTGGAAACAGAGCCTTTTTTGAATTATGCTAAAATTGTTGCTTCAAATCACTATAGTTTCGATTTGATGTATGCGAAATCTCGAAGTAGAGAAAGCCAGTTTCATGTTCTTATGGAAATATTGAATGAAGGATTAATAGGAGTAAATGAAAAAGGGGAAATACTTGCTTGTAACAAAAAAGCATGTGAAATTGCTAAGGTGTCAGAGGAATTCGTACTTTGGAAAAGAGGAGAAGATGTATTTCCCTACATTCCGTTTTATCAAGCATTAAAAAATAAGGAAGAAATTCCTGAATCAGTAACCAAATTGTATGGTTCAAATATTTCTATCGCTGTTATCCCGGTTATGAGAAAAAATGAATGTATTGGTGCGTTTGCTACCCTTCAACGATTCAATGAGCAAGAATCACGGCAAAATGAATTGAGAAAGCAGTTGCTGCAAAAAGGGCATTATGCCAAATACACATTTGATGACGTAATTGGTGTGGCAGAACCTATTAAGCGTGTAAAAGAAATACTAAAAAGAATGGCTATTACAGAGAGTCCTATTTTGATTGTGGGAGAAACAGGGACCGGTAAAGAATTGTTGGCCCATGCGGTTCATCAAGCATCTAAGCGTTCAAATGGTCCGTTTATACCTATAAATGTTGCAGCAATGCCTGAGAATTTGTTGGAGAGTGAGTTGTTTGGTTATGAAGAAGGAGCGTTTACAGGAGCAAAAAAAGGAGGACGTCTTGGCTTATTTGAATTTGCTCATCAAGGAACTCTTTTTTTAGATGAAGTTGAGGGTATGAGTCTTGCAATGCAAGTTAAGTTGCTTAGAGTTTTACAAGAAGGAGAGGTTATGAGGGTTGGTGGTAGTCGAATTGTGAGAGTTGATGTACGTATTGTAGCTGCGACCAATGAACTTCTAGAGGAAAACGTTAAAAATGGAAGTTTTAGAAAAGATTTATATTACAGACTGAATGCGTTGACAGTTTTGGTGCCTCCACTTAGAGAACGTGGTACTGACATTTTGCTGCTTCTTGATAATTTTAAAACTGTGTTTGATGCAACTTTTGAGTTGTCAGAAGAAGTGAAGAATTTTCTACAACACTATTCTTGGCCTGGTAATGTTAGGGAGCTTCAAAATGCAGTAGAGTATTTTAACTATCTGGGAAAACAGATGGTGGAGGTTGAGGATTTACCACCGACTATGTTTAAAATGAAAAATATGATTTGTGAAAAAAAAGAAAAAATAATAAATAGCAATAATGACCAATTAGATAAGATAATTCCTAATCAAAAGTCAACTTCCTTGTTTGAGTTTGTATTGGAGCAATTGTATGAAGCAAGTGAAAGGGATGAATATATTGGTCGTGAAAAAATTCTGCAAATGGCGAAAAAACAACATTTGGTTATTTCTCAAAAACAGGTTAGAGAAATACTGATACAGTTAGCAGATCTTGGTTTTGTAATTATTGGTCGAGGTAGAGGTGGGAGTAGGATAACGGTTAAAGGTAGAGAGTATTGGCAAGAACAAAATAATAAAGGGGTATAAAAAAAGATGAGGGTGTGGAACTTAAAGAGTGAAGCATCCTCATTTTTTTATAATTGGAGTATATTGCTGATAGGAAATGGTTAAAAACAATTAAAACATAACCAATTAATAGGATATAACCATTTTAACCAATTATGTAACAACTCAAATTAATAAATGATACGTTATTATTTGCAAATAAAACAATTAAAGTCAACTTATTATATGATAAGAAAGAAATGGGTAAGATTGAATATATATTGAAAGGTTATATATATTAATTTATTGATTAATCCAGGGCACTATTTGGTATTCCTAAAAATTTGGCACGGTATTTGCACTATATATAAATGTAAGAGATAAGAGGGTATCAAAGAAAGGAGGATATTTATTTATGAAGTACAATTTTGATGAAGTAATTGACCGTAGCAACAACCGATCATCTAAATATGATGAACGTTTCAAGAAATTTGGAACGTCGGATGTAATTCCTCTCTGGGTAGCAGACATGGATTTTCAAACAGCTCAACCGATTATTAACGCTTGCATGAAAAAAGCGATGGAAGGAATATGGGGCTACACTTCACGGCCAGAAAGTTATTTTGAAGCAGTAAAAGAGTGGGAAATGAAGAAGTATAATTGGGAACCTGATACATCCCTAATGAGTTGGAGTCTAGGTGTTGTTCCTGCGATGTCAGCAATTATTAAGATTTTTAGTAATGAGGGAGATAAGCTTATGATTCAGACTCCAGTGTATTCCGAGTTTTATGATATTACTGAAGCATTGAATCGTATAGTTGTAGAAAATCAGTTAGTAGAAAAGAATGGAAAATGGGTTATTGATTTTGAGGATTTTGAAGAGAAAGTTAAGGATTGTAAGATTTTCATGCTTTGTAGTCCTCATAATCCATTGGGAATTGTTTGGAAACCGGAAGAACTTAGAAGAATGGCTGAAATCTGTATTGCTAATGATGTGTTGGTGATATCTGATGAAATTCATTCTGATCTGATTTTTCATGAAAAGAAACATACTCGTACTGCTACAATTTCTAAAGAGATAGCAGACAACATTGTTACATGTGTGTCTGTAACCAAGACGTTTAATCTAGCTGGATTACAGGCATCTACCACCATTTTTCCTAATCTGGAAATGAAGCAAGCATTTGACGATTTCTGGGGGAATATGGATATTCATAGGAACAATGCGTTTAGTTCAGTAGCAATGGAAGCAGCGTATAGAGAGGGAGAGGAGTGGTTGGAACAAGCTTTACAATATATTTCTAATAATTTTGATTTTATTGTGGAGTATTGTGCAGCTTACATACCTAAGGTCAAACCAAATTTACCAGATGCTACTTATCTGGTATGGCTGGATTGTCGTGAACTTGGAATGAACAATGAGGAGCTTCGAAGTTTTATGATCGACAAAGCAAAAATCGGTTTGAATGAAGGGTATACTTTTGGACGTAGTCTGTCAGGTTTCATGCGTCTAAACGCTGCTTGTCCAAGAAAAACATTGGTAACAGCACTAAAACAGCTTAAAGATGCAGTTGACACCTTAGAAAATTAGTAACCTAGAAATGTAAAGATGGGATGAAAATTAGTATAAAAAACTTTGGGGTTAAAAAATCAGCAATTACTTTAATGAAACGGAGGAAAAAGATATGAACAAGAAAGAAGTCTGGAAAAGCTATCGTTTTCCGCTGATTCTATTGGCGGGTATTGTTACAGGAGCTATTATTGGTGCGGTTATGGGGAAAAAGGCAACAGTTCTTGCACCACTTGGGGATATTTTTATTAATCTTATGTTTACAATCGTTGTCCCAATGGTATTTGTGTCCATCACAAGTGCAGTGGGTAGTATGTTGAATATGAAACGATTAGGTAAGATTCTTGGAAGCTTGGTGTTAATTTTTATTACAACTGGATTAATTGCTTCAGTGTTGGTATTGGTTACAGTAAATATTTTCCCACCTGCTGCTAATACAACCATTTCAATGGGTACTGCAGAGATGGGAGAAGCTACTAGCATCGGTTCCATGATTGTTAAGTCAGTGACTGTTAATGATTTTACTGGTCTTCTTAGTAGGAAAAATATGTTGCCGATTATTGTATTTGCCATAATGACTGGTTTGGCAGTAGCCGCAACAGGTGGAGAAGAAAGCCCCGTAGGTAAACTTTTAAATAATCTTAATAAAGTTATTATGAAGATGGTTAGTATGATTATGAAGTTAGCTCCAATTGGTCTTGGTGCATATTTTGCTAATCTGGTAGGTGAGTTTGGACCTCAACTTATTGGGGACTATGGACGTGTGGTGTTAGTCTATTATCCATTATGTCTTATATATGCAGTAGTATTCTTTCCACTTTATGCGTACCTTGCAGGAGGAAAACTTGGGGTGAAAAGGATGCTGAAAAATATAATAAATCCCGCAATAACAGCTTTTGGTACACAGAGTTCTGTGGCAACTCTTCCAGTAAATATGGAAGCCTGTAAGAAAATTGGAGTTTCGGAAGATATCAGTAATATTGTGCTTCCTATGGGAGCAACCATGCATATGGATGGATCTGTACTTTCATCAATTACAAAGATAGCTTTTCTATTTGGAATATTCCAGATTCCATATACTGGAGTAGGTACTTATGCAATGTCCATCGTTGTAGCAATTTTGAGTGCGTTTGTCCTATCGGGTGCGCCTGGAGGCGGTCTTGTAGGAGAGATGCTGATTGTTAGTTTGTTTGGATTTCCTGCAGAAGCCTTTCCACTTATTGCTACCATTGGATTTTTAGTTGATCCACCAGCCACCTGTCTCAATGCTTCAGGTGACACCATTGCATCAATGATGGTTACTCGTGTGGTCGAAGGGAAAAATTGGTTGACCAAAAAGGCTAGCTAAGATGTATTAAAAATAATAATTAGTACTAGTCTTAATTGATATTATTATTATGTAAATGAGGCGGGGAAGTATTGTCAGAGAACTTGCCCGTCTTATAACAAAAAGAGAAATATATTGGATATTTAGGATTAAAGGAGGATTTTAATATGAAAGTAATAAACACAGAAATGGCACCTGGTGCAATTGGTCCCTATTCTCAAGCATTTGAGGTGAATGGGGTTATTTATACATCCGGTCAGATTCCAGTAGACCCAAAGGATGGCATGGTTCCAGAAGGGATAACAGCACAAGCAGAGCAAAGTTGTAAAAATGTAAAAGCAATATTAGAATCAGCTGACAGTAAAATGGAAAAAGTGTTCAAGACTACTTGCTTTCTGTCAGATATGGACGATTTTGCTGCCTTCAATGAAGTTTATGCCAACTATTTTTTATCAAAGCCAGCTCGTAGTTGTGTAGCAGTCAAGACGCTTCCAAAAGGAGTTTTGTGTGAAATTGAAGCTATTGCATTAAAATAACTTAATAGATTTTTCGACCGGTGGTTCCAGGTATTGATAGTTCTTTGCGATATTTAGTAATAGTTCTGCGTGATATTTGGAACCCTTGTTGGGAAAGTAATTCGGCTAAGATTCGGTCACTATAAGGCTTTGATTTATCTTCTTGTTCAATTAGTGTACACAGAGCCTGTTTAACATCCAAAGTTGTGACAAGCGAAGTAGTTGAATCAGATTTGGTGACAGAAGCTGCCCTTACGAAAAAATGATTCAATTGAAAAGTTCCCCAGGAACATCTTAAATATTTTTGGTTACATGCTCGACTTATAGTTGATACATGGATACCAAGAATATCGGCTACATCTGATTGTTTCAAAGGTTTCAAATAGCTGGGACCATTATGGAAAAACTCCTGCTGCATGTTTAACAACGTCTTGATGATGGAGGTAAGTGTAGAATAACGCTGTTGGATACATTGCTCAAGAAGTTTGGCTTGTTGGATTTTCTTTTGAAGATAGTCGTGCACCTCGTTATTTTCACTTTCCTCATAGAGTTTGATATAGTAGTCATTAAATATGATTTTAGGAATGATGGAATCATTTAACTGAATTTCAAACCCGTTTTCGGTGTTGATGACTGTAACATCAGGCGTGATGTATAATGTTTTTTCAGATGAGGAAAAAAGAGCGCCTGGCCATGGATTTAAGTTTTGAATTATGTTAAAGTAATTCTTAACAGTACTTAGGGGAAGTCCTGTATTTCGTGTAATGGCAGCAAGTTGGTTTTTTATTATAAGATTCAAGTTGGAATGAATAAAAGTTTGAAAATCAGAAGTTAGAATTCCTTGGCGACTTAATTGCAGGCATAAACACTCTTCAAGATTTCGTGCACCAATACCAGCAGGATTCAAGCTTTGAACCAAGGTCAGCATTTCTTCTGCTTGATCTATGGAAATGGAATATTGTTTAGTAAGTAATTCGAGAGAGTCTATAAAGTAACCTTTTTCATCTAGGCTATCAAGGATATAACGAAGGGGAATTTCCCAGTTATTCGGCCAGAAACGGGTAAGTAGTTGACTCCATAGATAATTTTGTAAAGTCTCTTGATTTTCTTGAGTTTCAACCCAGTTTACAGTATCGTTATTGCTGGATTCAAAATTCCTTCTGTGATAACGATCAGGTTCATCGTGTGAACTAATACGTTGATTGATTTCCAAAACTGCGGGATCATCGTTATTTTGATATGCAGGCATAATATCAAGTATGGGATTATCTAAAGTTTGCTCGTATAGATAGTGTTCTAAGTCCGTATAGGGCATTTGAAGAATCTCGGAAGATAAAATTGTTTTATATGAAGTTATTTGTTTTTGCTCAATATTGAGTCCAAAATCCATCAGTTGTATTGTCCTTTCAAATGAAATCATTATAACTAATGTTTAGTATAACATAACAAATATTAATTTTAAAGATATAAAAAGTCCAGCTAATATCCATAGCTTTTTGCTATGATTATATTATACTAGAGGAGGAAGAATATGCACATATTATCTCAGTTAATCAAAGAAGATATGAGACCGGCACTAGGCGTCACAGAGCCTGGAGCAATTGCATTAGCAGTATCTACAGCGAGATGTCTGATAAAGGGTGATGTAGAGAAAGTTTTTTTGAAATTGAATAGTGGAATGTATAAAAATGCCTTTACATGTGGTATTCCAGGTAGTAATGAGGTCGGTAATTATCATGCTGCAGCATTGGGAGCAGTAGCTGCTGATCCAAAAAAGGGTCTGGAATGTTTAGAAGGCATCAAGGAGACGGAAGCGAAAAAAGCTAAGCAGCTTGTTGAACAAGGGAAAATTGTTGTAGATATGAGTGAGATATCCAGTCGAATTTTCATAGAAGCAAAAGTTATCGGTGAAGATTCCCAGGCAACAGTTACAATAAGGGATACTCACACAAATATTGTTAAAATCACAGAAAATGGAAAAGTTATATATAAAAAAAAGCAACCGGTGGTGAATCAAGAGGAAGATGGTCACCTGATTCATAAATACACATTAGAGCAACTTTATGACTATGCAAATACAGTATCTCTGGATGAAATTCAATTCATCAAAGAGGCTTATGACTTGAATTGGGATCTATTGATGGAAGGTATTAATAGCAATAGAACTACATTTGCACGTTATCTGCTTGAAGCAAATGGAGGAGAAATTATCTCAGATGATGAACAAAAGACAGCTTCACTGTTTTGTAACGCTGCTATTGAGGCTCGTGTGATTGGGCTTTCCAAACCAGCAATGAGCATTACTGGGTCAGGGGCACATGGAATAATTGCCACAATGCCATTGTTTGCCTCGTATAGAGTAAATAAATATTCTGAAGAAGCATTGTTAAGGGCAACTGCATTGAGTTATCTGATTTGTATGTATATCAAAGAATACTCTGGAAAGTTGTCAGCTTTTTGTGGCTGTGCCATTGCAGCAGGAACAGGTATGGCATGTGGTCTTGTCAATCTGAGAGGTGGCGACAAGGAAAATATGGTAATGACGATTAATAACATGGCAAGCAGTATAACTGGTATGATTTGTGACGGTGGAAATCAGGGTTGTACCATGAAAGGAGTAGTTGCAGTGGATGCAGCATATTCTTCAGTGAATATGGCGATGAATGGTGTATATATTTATAATGCACATGGAATTAATGGAGCCACACCAGAAGAAACCATGAAAAATATGGGGATGATTGCTTCACCAGGTATGGTAGCTACTGAAAAAACCATTGTAGAGATCCTTGAAGATAAAAAATGAAATAGGACTTGCCATTATTATTGTAATGAGCTTGATATGTTTGAAAAGATTACATAACAATTTGCATAATGACAGAAGTGGAGTGATAATATGAATAAAGAGGATAGAAGATATGCAGCTTATGTACAGATTTTGAGGGAAGAACTAGTTCCAGCTATGGGTTGTACAGAACCTATTGCAATTGCATATGCTGGCGCAAAGGCTAGAGAAGTTTTAGGTAATCTGCCAGATCGGGTAGACATTGGAGTCAGTGACAATATTGTAAAGAATGTCAAGAGTGTAGTGGTTCCAAATACAAACGGCATGAAAGGTATTGAGGCCTCTGTTGTGTCAGGTATTGTAGCAGGTAGGGCAGAAAAAATACTTGAAGTTATTTCAGAAGTGTCTGAAAAGCAAAAAGAGGATATGAAGAAGTTTAAAAAGGATGTGCCGGTTAATGTATCAGTGCTTGATAATGAAATAGTATTTGATATTATTGTAATCCTTTATTATAGAGACGAATCAGTTAAGGTAAGAATCAGTGACTACCATACTAATATCGTGTATGTAGAAAAAAACGGAGAAGTTCTTGTGGATTTGGAGAATGCGGATCAAGAGACCGTCAAAGATGAATGCCTAGAAGAGAATGGGCTTATGGATAAGAGACTTTTGAATGTAAAGGACATAATTGACTTCGCTGACTCCTGTGAAATAGATGATGTAAGGAAAGTACTGGATATGCAGATTTATTACAATACCCAAATCTCTGAAGAAGGGATACTTGGAGATTATGGTGCGAATATTGGGTCTACTTATTTTAGATATTATGGCAATGATGTAAGAAATAGAGCAATTGCAAAGGCAGCAGCAGGTTCAGATGCACGTATGAGTGGTTGTGAGTTACCGGTTATCATTAATTCTGGAAGTGGAAATCAGGGGATAACAGTATCTATTCCAGTTATAGAATATGCAAAGGAATTGTCGGTATCAAAGGAGACACTATATCGAGCACTTGTGATTTCGAATCTCATTGCAGTACATCTAAAAACAGGTATTGGAAGACTGTCTGCGTATTGTGGTGCTGTCAGTGCAGGTTGTGCGGCAGGATGTGGTATTGCCTACCTGCAAGGAGGTGGCTATGATGAAATAGCACATACATTGGTTAATTCTCTTGCTATAGTTTCCGGAATCATTTGTGATGGAGCAAAACCTTCTTGTGCTGGGAAAATTGCTTCAAGTGTTGAAGCTGGTATCGTAGGATACCATATGTATAAAAACGGTCAGGAATTCAAGAGTGGTGATGGTATTGTAACCAAAGGGGTAGAAGCTACCATTAAGAATGTTGGTCGTCTGGGGCGTGAAGGAATGCGTCAGACAGATAAAGAAATAGTAAAAATGATGTTGGAAGGAAAAGCTGAGTGCTTATAAAAATGAAAGGTTGTGCAGTATGATGGATAAGATTAGGCAAGTCCGAAAAGAGGATTTGTATGCCATAATTGAAATTGAGGCAATTTGTTTTCCAGCGGCAGAGGCTGCAGATAAGAAGTCGATTGCCAGCAGAATAGATACATTTCCAGAAAGTTTTTTTGTTGCAGAGAAGGATGGCAGGATTGTAGGATTCATTAATGGAGCTGTCACAAATGATAGAACAATTCGAGACGAAATGTTTGAAGATGCTGGATTGCATATTAACGATGGAGCGTATCAGAGCATATTTGGGCTTGATGTAATACCGGAATATCAGCATCAGGGAATTGCAGGAAGATTGATGAGACATTTGATAAATGATGCAATGATAAAAGGTCGTAAAGGACTGATATTGACATGTAAAGAACATTTGATTGGATTTTACGAGCAATTTGGATTCTCCAGTTTAGGGTTATCTGAGTCTGTACATGGAGGAGCAGTTTGGTACGATATGATACTGTTTATTTAAATTAGTTAATTTTGCTTAATTATTTATTAATATGTCAAAAGAACATTAAGTGAAATATGAAAAGTATTAAATCATATGTAATGATAATAAGTCAGCTACACTTATTGATTTTATCTGATTTTGAAGTAAAAGCAACTAGCTGTAAAAATCTTTTTTATCATTATATATGATTTTTTTATGTATTCTATGGTTATTTATTAGTGTGTTAAAAACTTAAGGAATTGCAAGTGTCGATATTATTTTTAAATTAATGTAAATTATTTCTAATATAAATAATATAATTAGTTGAATAAATGACTTGATAAAATAATAAAAAGATTATATAATAAAAGAAAACGATTACTATATATTGAGTAATTGATTTCTTTTATTTTTATATTAACTAGTGTATGACATATATTTATGTGTCATATAATGGAGCAAAGTATATACAAAAGATGTATATTCTTATATTTTTTGTATTTATAGTAAACGATTACTATGTTTGTTTCATATTAATTACAATCTGTATACAATCCCTTTATAAAAGGGGTTAAGGTTAATAAATTTTAAGGAGGAATATTTTATGACAGGTACAAATAGGTTACAAGGCAGAATGCCAAAGGTAGGAATTAGACCAACAATTGATGGTAGACGTAACGGGGTTAGAGAATCCCTTGAAGATCAAACAATGGATATGGCAAAAAGCGTTAAAGAGTTTTTAGAAACGAATCTTCGCCATCCTAACGGTTTACCAGTAGAGTGTGTTATCGCTGATACAACTATAGGTGGGGTAGCTGAATCAGCAAAATGTGCTGATAAATTTGCAGCAGAAGGAGTTGGAGTATCTATCACTGTAACTCGTTGCTGGTGTTATGGAACTGAGACACTTGATATGGACCCATCAACACCAAAAGCTGTCTGGGGATTTAACGGAACTGAACGTCCAGGAGCAGTATATCTTGCAGCAGCCTTAGCAGGTTATGACCAAATCGGTATTCCAGCATTTGGAATCTATGGAAAAGACGTTCAAGATGCAGAAGATACAACAATACCAGAAGATGTAAAAGAAAAATTATTACAATTTACAAAAGCAGGATTAGCTGTTGCTAACATGAAAGGCAAATCATATTTATCTCTTGGAAGT
Source organism: Vallitalea guaymasensis (assembly GCF_018141425.1). Classification (NCBI taxonomy): domain Bacteria; kingdom Bacillati; phylum Bacillota; class Clostridia; order Lachnospirales; family Vallitaleaceae; genus Vallitalea; species Vallitalea guaymasensis. The sequence goes on along the minus strand of NZ_CP058561.1, from coordinate 1,572,686 downwards.
GTTTCAATGGGAATCGCAGGTTCTGTAGTTAATCCAGCATTCTTCAAAGATTATCTTGGTATGAGAAACGAATATGTTGATATGTCTGAATTCATTAGACGTATGGATAATAAGATATATGATCCAGTTGAATACGAAAAAGCTATCAAATGGGTAAAAGAAAATTGTGTTGAAGGTGAAGACCGCAACGACAAAGAATTGATACATACTAGAGAGCAAAAAGACCAAGAATGGGAAACTGTTGTTAAGATGACTCTTATCGCAAAAGATTTAATGGTTGGTAATCCTCGTCTAGCAGAGTTAGGTTATATTGAAGAATCATGTGGACATAATGCAATAGCTGGTGGTTTCCAAGGTCAAAGACAATGGACAGATTTCATGCCTAATGGTGACTTCATGGAAACAATCCTTAATTCATCCTTTGATTGGAACGGTATCAGAGAAGCATTTGTATTCGCTACAGAAAATGATTGCTTGAATGCTGTACCAATGTTATTTGGACATCTGCTTACTGGAACAGCACAGATATTCTCAGATGTAAGAACTTATTGGAGTCCTGATTCTGTGAAACGTGTAACAGGAAAAGAATTATCTGGAAAAGCAGCTGATGGAATTATCCACTTAATCAATTCAGGTTCTACTACTCTTGATGCAACAGGACAACAATCAAGAGATGGAAAACCAGCAATGAAACCATTCTGGGAAATTACTGAAGAAGAAACTAAAAAATGCTTGGATGTCACTACTTGGGGACCAGCAAGCTTAGGATACTTCAGAGGCGGCGGATATTCTTCAACATTCAAAACAGATGGTGAAATGCCTGTAACAATGGCAAGAGTTAATATGATAAAAGGTCTTGGACCAGTTCTACAAATAGCAGAAGGTTATACTATTGACCTTGATAAAGACATTCATGATGTACTTAACATGAGAACTGACCCAACTTGGCCAACAACTTGGTTTGCACCAAACTTAACAGGCAAAGGTGCTTTCAAAGATGTATATTCTGTAATGAACAATTGGGGAGCTAACCACGGAGCTATAAGTTATGGACATATCGGTGGTGACCTTATCACACTGGCATCTATGTTGAGAATACCTGTAGCTATGCACAATGTACCAGAAGAAAGAATCTTCAGACCTAAAACTTGGGGTGCATTCGGACTCGACGATCTACAAGGTGCAGACTACAGAGCATGTAATAACTTTGGACCAGTTTACGGTAAATAATCAAGACCATATTTGTCTATACTTCAGAGGGGTTATCCCCTCTATTTTTTTGAAATACTTTATGAAGTGGCTGACACTCTCAAAGCCTACTGACAAACTTATCTCGTGGATTCTCTTATCTGAATGAATCAACAAAACTTTTGCTTCTGATAATTTCTGAAGTAATATATACTCGTAGGGACTATAGCCTGTCACATTCTTGAATTTTCTTATCAAATAAGATTTACTTACTCCAACAAACTTACATAAATCCTCTAACTGAATATTCTTACTAAGGTTCATCTTAATATAAGATATCACTTCATCAATAATATCCTCTTTGACAGTATCATATCCTTCTCGTATGCCTGTCATTATAATACTACTCATTATATTAACTATATGCTTAGAAAACAGCATATCCATATTTCTATCTTGACTATCAAAAAGACTAAGTACAGCAAAAATCATATTCCTTATACTATGGTCTCTATCTTCAAAAACAGGTCCCATCCTATGTAATATCTCCTGCACATAAGCTTTACTTTGACACCCATTAAAATGAATCCAAACCATATTCCAGAGATTCTGTTCATCTGAATAATATATCTGATGTTCTGAACAATCTATTATAAATCCTGTATTCTCAGTCAACTTATAATGCTTGTTCCTATAATCCAGATATCCAATCCCTTTTATTGTCAACAATAATAACATTGTATTATGATTATTACGATCTGTTCTATAATCAGGAGAACAATTGAACTGTCCACCAGATTGTAGTTCATAAAATATAGAAGAAGCTCTCCTACTAATATAATGATGCTTAGACCAAGAGGTGTTCTTTAAACCATATAAACTTTCCATCTTCAAGACTCTCCTTCTTTATATTCCATATTTTTAAATGTATCAATTTATTAATAATAACAATAGGTTCAATATTATTATATTTTTATATCATTTAGTATCATGAAATACCCCTTGGTATATATTATAATGCATATTATAGATGATTGTAAACTAGTTATTGTAGGAGGGAATATTATGCAATTAAAGCCTATAAAGGATAAATGGAAAGGAACTATGACCGACAGAGAAAGATTCAATAATCAAATGCACTACAAACCAGTGGACAGATGTTTTAACATGGAATTCGGTTATTGGGATGAAAACTTTGAACAATGGAAACTATTCAAAGACAATAATATCACCAGCAACGAACAAGCAGACATCTTTTTCAACTTCGACAAATTTGCTTGTATCAATGGAAATACATGGATGAGTCCTGCCTTTGAATGTAAAATCATTGAAGAAAGAGAAGCAACCAATATATTAATTAATGGAGATGGACTACTGGCAGAAATACCAAAAGACGCTCACGATACCATACCTCATTACATTAAAGCAACTATTGTAACCCCCGAAGACTGGAAAAAGTGTAAAGAAGAGAGATTTCGAAGAGATGACCCAAAAAGAATCATTGATATAGAATCACTAATAAAAGAACACCCTAATGATAGAGATTATCCTCTAGGAGTCAATTGCGGCTCCATGATCGGCAAAATACGAGATATGTTAACTTTTGAAGGATTAGCCTACGCTTGCTACGATTATCCAGACATGGTTGAAGATATGGTAGAAACATGTTGTCTACTAGTAGAAGATTTTCTTGATCAAGTATTACCACACTTTGATTTTGACTTTGCATCTGGCTGGGAAGATATCTGCTTCAAAAACGGACCAATAGTATCAGTACCATTCTTTCGAGATATAGTAATGCCAAGATATAAAAGGATAAAGAAAAAATTAATGAAATATGGAATAGACCTCTGGTACACCGATTGCGACGGAGACGTTAGACCGATCCTCCCATACTTACTAGAAGGAGGGATTAATTGTCTATTCCCCTTTGAAGTTAACGGCTGTTCACACCCAGGAGAATTACTGGACCAATACGAAGGACAACTACGAATAATGGGCGGATTCGATAAAATGCAACTAGGCGCAGGAAAAGAAGCTATCAAAGCATATATGGAAACCCTAGTCCCATATGTTGAAAAAGGTGGCTACATACCATTTTGCGACCATAGATGTCCACCTAACGTTAAAGAAGAAGATTACTTATATTATCTAGAACTAAAAGAAAAAATGTTCGGCTTATAAAACTCTATTAATAAAAATATAGTTCACTTTCAAATAGCAGTAGATAGATGAATACACATCTATCTACTGCTATTTAAGTGCGCCCAGCATGGGCGCAATCTTAAGGGTTAAAGTCCCTAGCATGTCCTAGTAGTGGAAAGTGCATAGCCTAAGACAAGGGTGTCGTGAGTGATTGCGAATCTGAAGGAAGTCTGAGGGCAAATCTCTGGTCTGACGAACAGAAATCACATAAAAGGCATCTTTTGTGGATAAGACTGCTTAACAAGTCGAAGTCCAATAACTACTCAAAAACAAAAGATGTAAATGTGGCAGATAGATGGAGAGGAAGATTGCGCTCTTACCTGGGGAGATCTGATAGATAAGTTGTGGAAATGAATGTTGAAATAACAACCCATACAGTGATGTATGGCTGAACTATCAGAAGTCAGCAGAGGTCATAGTACTAAGTCATGCTATAGAATGACTAGGAAGGACCGAACGATAGGAGGTTTTGAAGAATTGAAAGAAACAGAGAAATACGTTAAAAGCAGACAACTTCATAAAGAAGACTATTCTCTAGAGAGTAAAGTGGAACTGGATGGTAAAGAGAAAGTGCATAGTATTTCACTGACGTCTGATAGGAAGCAAAACGACGAAAATGTATATACTAGTGCGTTATTAGAAAGAATTCTTGACAAAGACAACATGAACGAAGCCTTTAAAAGAGTCAAGAAAAATAAAGGAAGCCATGGAATTGATAAATTAACAGTAGATGAACTTCTAACTTATTTACAAGAACATGGTGCTGACTTGAAGGAATCGATACTAGAGGGGAAGTATATTCCCCAACCTGTTAGAAGGGTAGAAATACCAAAAGACAATGGGAAGAAAAGGCAATTAGGCATACCAACAGTAGTAGACCGAGTTATCCAACAAGCAATAGCCCAAGTGTTAAGTCCAATATTTGAAGAAATATTTTCAGAATATAGCTATGGATTTAGACCTAATAGAGGCTGTCATGATGCTTTGAAACAATGTAAAACATATATTAATGATGGTTATAGATATGCAATAGATTTAGATTTAGAGGCATATTTTGACACAGTTAACCATGATAAGTTAATAGGATTAATCTATAAACAAGTCAAGGATGTTAGAGTTATAAGTTTGATAAGGAAATATCTACAAGCAGGTGTTATGAAAGATGGTGTCATCAGTAAACCACCAAAAGGTGTGCCTCAGGGCGGAAATTTATCGCCATTATTGAGTAATATCATGCTAAATGAGTTAGATGTGGAATTAGAAACAAGAGGTTTGCGATTCGTAAGATATGCAGATGACTGTAATATTTATGTGAAAAGTTTGAAAGCAGCACATCGTGTCATGGCAAGTATCACAAAGTTTATTGAAGGAAGACTCAAGTTGAAAGTGAATCAAGAAAAAAGTAAAGTTGGTAGACCATGGAAACTGAAATTTTTAGGCTATTCATTCTACTGCGTAAAAGGTGGAGTGGATTTTAGAGTACATGAAAAGTCAATACGAAAGTTGAAGGAGAAAATAAAGTATCTGACAGGCAGAAGTAGAATAGGAAATATAAAAGCAACCTATATAAAAATTAAACAAGTGATAGTAGGTTGGATTAACTATTTTAAACTGGCAAAAATGAAAGATAAAATGCGACAATTGGACGAATGGTTAAGAAGTAGACTTCGCATGTGCTATTGGAAACAATGGAAGAAAATCAAAACCAAGTATAAGAATCTTAGAAAACTAGGTATTGATGAAGGAAAAGCATGGGAGTTTGCAAATACAAGAAAAGGTTATTGGCGAACAGCCCATAGCCCAATCTTATCAAAAACCATAACTAATGCAAAGCTAAAGAAATCAGGATTAGTGTCTTTAACTGAAATATATGCACAAGTATGTTAATTCTTATTGAACCGCCAAGTACCGAACGGTATGCTTGGTGGTGTGAGAGGTCGGTCATTCAATTAATGAATGACCCCCTACTCAATTATATTAATACCCTAAGTTATACTAGCCTAGTTTGGCGAAGTGAACCATTGATAATGAGAAGAGAGTATGATAGCCTAAAATCAATGTAAATCATTTTAACAGAAAATAAATTATAAAAAATAAAAATTCTTTCACACATTTTGATAGTCTATACCGTTATAAAGAGTAGGAGGTGATTATGTGCTCCAAAAAAAGCTGATGAAATTAGCCCAAGAGCAAGATGCAAATGCACTAACTCAAATTATTGAAGAACATTATGATATGATATATCGCTATTGCTATAAAAAAGTTGGAGATAGTTTCGTTGCCCAGGATATTACGCAAGATACTTTTTTGCGATTTGTAAGTAATATTGATACCTATTCAAATTGTGGTAAGTTGAAAGCGTACTTATATACAATAGCTAGAAATTTATGTAATGACTGGTATAGACAAAAAAAACCAGTTCTATTAGACGAAAAAACTGAAATCCTAGACTTTTCAACTATGAATAGTTTAAATAAAGTGATAGACAACATCAGCTTAAAACAAATGATCAGTAAATTACCTTCTGCACAACAAGAGGTGATAATTCTACGATATGGGGAGGATTTGAAGCTACGAGAGATAGCGGACATAACAGGAACCACAATTTTTGCTATTCAATATAGATTAAAGGCAGCATTATCAAAATTAAAAAAATTAGAGAAGGAGGGTTATTCACTTGAAAAATAATATTGAAACACGCTTACGGGAAGTTTATAGAGATGTACCACCGGCTCCAAGGGCTGATGGAATGTCAAATACAATAATTCAAGGGAATAAAATACTTCAAGCAACAGAAAGTCAAGTATCGTTTCTGCAATTTTTCTTTAGACAATTTGGTTTTATAAGAAAGAAAGTATGGTTTTATCAAATTGGTATTTTATTGATATGTTGTATTGGTTTGTTTTTCCTATATGACAGTTCAGAAATTATTGCTATATTATCTGCTGCTTCGCCTTTGATTGTATTATCCAGCATATCGGAAATATCCCGTTCATATGTATATGAAACAATGGAAATTGAGATATCAACTCGATTTTCTTTTAAGCAGTTGATGATTACAAGAATTTGCATAATAGGGCTAATGGATATATTATTCCTGACGATTCTTATGGTAATATCAGGATTGCAATTATCCATAGGAATATTCTCGGTGATAATTTATATTTGTGTACCGTTTTTATTAACATGTTTTGCCTGTTTATGGGTATTGAATCATTTTAAACAAAAGGATTGCAATTATTATTGCGTGGCACTTGGTTTATTTATTTCATTTGCCTTAGGAATGATCTCATATAGGTATCCGTCAATATATGAGGTATCTGCAATCTGGTGCTGGGTAATTTTGTTTATTATTGCTTTCATAGGTGTAATGTTAGAAGTGTTTAAAATGATAAAAAACTGCAAAAACAAAATGAATGAGCATTATTTATGCAACATATAGGAGGAAATTCAATGGAATTAACACTTGATAGACTTACCAAACAATTTGGTAACAAGATAGCTATAGAACGATTATCTACAACATTAAAACCAGGTATATATGGACTTTTAGGAGCCAATGGGGCTGGGAAAACAACGCTAATGCGTATGATATGCGGTGTTTTAACTCCCACATCAGGTGAAGTTTTACTTGATGGCAACAGCATAGATGACATGGGTGAAAGCTATAGAAATTTGCTCGGGTATCTTCCACAGGATTTTGGGTATTACCCAGATTTTACTGGGAAAGAATTCATGCATTATATTGCTGCATTAAAAGGAATTAATAAACGAAAAGCAAAAATACGAACAAAAGAATTACTAGAATTTGTTGGATTGACTGATGTGGCTAGTAAAAAAATACGTACATTTTCAGGGGGAATGAAACAACGTTTAGGAATTGCTCAAGCAGTACTGAATAATCCTAAGATATTGATATTGGATGAACCTACAGCTGGTCTTGATCCAAAAGAGCGTGTGCGTTTTCGTAACTTGATCTCTAATTTTTCCAAAGATAAGATTATTATTTTATCGACTCATATTGTATCGGATGTTGAGTACATAGCTGATAAAATATTAATGATAAAAAAAGGTACATTGCTTATGACTGGAGCAGTTGACGAGCTTATAGCCATTGCAAATGGAAATGTATGGAGTTGTATCGTTCCACAAAATCAAGTAGAACAATATGAAAGTCAATATTGCGTTGGTAATTTACATCATAATGGTAAAAATGTAGAGTTGCGTATCATTGCAGAAAATAAGCCCGTAAGTGGAGCAAAACCAGTAGAAGCAACTTTAGAAGATTTATACCTTTATTATTTTCAAGACCAACAAAGTGGTAAGAGCCCAGAAAAGAAAGCAGGTGGAAAATAATGATAATGCTATTTAAGTTTGAATTGAAGAAAATATTTCGACGCAAATCATCTTTCGGTGCTTTGATTGGTGTACTCCTATATGTTTTACTATTAGCGATTGTGTTTGTATCTGAAAACTCTTATGTTGACCAAAATGGTAATGAGGTAAATGGATTATCTGCTATTAACTTAAAAAAAGAGCAAATGCTAGTTTGGGAAGGCAGCTTGACAACGGATAAATTGGATTCAGTTCTTACTAACTATCAAACAATATGTAATAATAAAGAGAACTATGTTTCAGATGGTAATGGTGGCTCTTGCATCAGCGATGAAGCTTATGGAAAGTATCTTCAAAAGGACCAAGAAGTTGCTGATCTCATTCGCAGAGTATTCTCCGGTGCTAATAACTATGATTACTATATTCTATCCAGTCTATCCAGTGAGGATATGAGTAGATTTTATGAGCAAAGATATGATTTAGTCAATGATATCTTGAACATGAATTATTCCTATGGAAAATATTCAGATGCAGAAAAAGAATATTTTTTGCAATTGAACAGAAAAATAGATACTCCTTATCATTTTGCCTATACGGATGGTTGGTTTGACATACTTTCCAAAGGTCTAGGAATATTAATGTTGGTAATTGCTTTTGCAGTATGTGTATGTATTTCTCCGATATTTGCTTCCGAATATAAGAGCGGCGCTGCTTCTATTATTTTATCTTCACGATACGGAAAAGGAAAAGTTATTACAGCAAAAATACTTGCATCCACCTTTTTTACCACAATTGTATATTTTGGTGGAATATTGATTTTTACATTGTTGATGCTATGTTGCTATGGAAGTACGGGATGGAATGCTAACCTGCAGATTATTTCACTAATCGCCCCTTATCCTCTGACAATATTTCAAGTCTATCTATATGGATTAATTATTGGTTATGTGATAAACCTTGCTGTAATTGCATTAGTAATGTTACTGTCTTCGCGTATGAAAACATCTTATGCTGTTATTATTGTTAGTGCATTGTGTCTTTTTGTTCCTCTTTTTATACCAAACAGCAAAACCAACTTGTTAATAAGGCAAATCACATCCCTCTTACCAGCAAATGCCATGAACACCTTCCTTGTTTTCAGCGTATATGATGTTTACAATTTTTTTGGAAGACTTGTTTCACTTCCTGTGGTTATTGTGGTTACATCAATTCTCACTATAATAATTACCTTACCATTTACCTATAGAGGATTCAAGAAATATCAAGTTGCAAAATAAAGTTCCCTTATCATCTTATTGACGGAATAATAATTAACCGATACAATAATAATAAAAGTGATGGACGTATTAAAAGTTAGTTATATACTCAATTATTTTATAATAACTTGTATAATAATTATTATTTTCGAGAAAGGATATTATTATGAAGACAATTGTATTTGCAGGTGGTTGTTTCTGGGGAGTTGAAGCGTATTTTAATCTACTGGATGGTGTGACATTTACAAAAGTCGGTTATGCCAATGGTAATGTAGTAAGTCCAACTTATGAACAAGTCTGTACTTCTACAACAGGACATTATGAAGCTGTATATGTTGAGTATGATAATAGGTCTTGATAAGTTGTTGGGAGCTTATTGGGAGATTGTAGAACCTACTGTTAAGGATAGGCAAGGACCAGATATTGGTTCACAATATGGTACTGGAATTTTTTATACCGATGAAGATGATAAAAAGATTATAGAGGAATCTAAAACAAGGGAACAGGAAAAATATGATTTACCTATCGTTACTGTAATTGAACCCTTAAAAAATTTCTTCAACGCAGAACAATATCATCAAAAATACCTTGATAAAAATCCTAATGGATATTGTCATATTCCATTAAATAAATATAAAGATTAATCAACAATAGTAAAAATGTGTTAGTCTTAATTCATCAATTTCTAAAATATCATAAGAATAAAATTAAAATAAATAGGATAATATTTTTTAAGTTTATAATGAACCCTAAATGTCAATTATTTAGGGTTTTATTTTGTTTACCCTGATTCTATAATTTAGTTAATTAGTAAATACTAAAATAACATAATTAGAAACGAACTAATCAGAGGTGATTAAAAATGGTTGAAAATAGCAATATACAGGTAGGTTCTCTTGGTAAT